>JAIXQV010000219.1 GCA_027485535.1 Oxalobacteraceae bacterium
ATCGGCGGTGCTGGCAATGATGTATTAGCCGGTGGCGCAGGCGCCGATATTTTTGAGGGTGGAATTGGCGACGATTATTACGCCGACTTTTCGGCCGCAGAAGGTGATTATGTGATTGAGGCGCCGTCGCAAGGGAACGACACGCTGCGACTGGTGTTTGATGAGGAAGATACGACAGACGGTCGCTCCTTTAATCTGGGCACCAACGGTCGCTTGGGGCTTGAGAATGTGGAGCTCGGTGGCAAGGGCAATTTTGATGTTTTCGGTAACGGTCTAAATAATCATCTCGTTGGCAATGCCGATGACAATCGGCTGTCCGGACTCGCTGGTCGCGACCTTTTACGTCCCGGCGGTGGCGACGATGTCTTGCTGGGTGGTGGGGGCGATGACGCCTATGAGCTGTTTTGCTACTGGGAAGATAGCCGCCTGTATGCCAATCGGAACAATGTCGAGATTATCGACCCGCTAGGCTCGGATAAAATCTTCCTTAACTTCTTCTGGGGTGGCGATGAAAACCGCAGCTACGATCCGAATACGATGCTGATTGATTATCTGCGCGGTTTTCGGGCGACCATGTCTGGCGACGGTGAAGATGTTGATACGGTGCTTGAAATTAACTCAGCGCTGAACTCTCAGAAAGTGACCGTAGAACCAGGGGGGGACGGCTGGTTTGGGATTGAATCGCTGGAAATCTTCGCCCAATCGGTGGATCAAGCAGATGAAGACGCCGTTTGGAAGTATGCCTTTCTGAGTGACAACGACGCCTTCGATATTACGGATCGTGGTGTTCTGCACGTTGCCAATACATTCAGAGAAACTTATCTAGACGGTACCGACTACAGCGACATTATTATGGGCAGTATTGCTGAAGAAACGATTTATGGTGGTGACGGACAAGATTTCTTGTATGGGAATGCCGCTGACGATCACTTCGAGTTTGACAGTGACATGCTTGCCCCGTCGTCGTATGTCGTGGATTTCGAGAAATATTTGCCGACGCTGGTAGAAAAACTCAACAACGAAGGCGTGACTGATACGTATGCCCTGGCTTCCGCAGATGCAATTTTCGATTTTCAGCACTCATCCCACAGCTTCCATCATGACTCTATTGAATTCAACATTGGGCGCCTGGAAACCTTCGACCAGGTTAATTCAATCGATGCACAGACCGACAAGTATGCTCTAGATACCGATCTCTACCTTTACATCGTCCGCGATTGGGATAACTCGGTCAACGCCATTTATCTGGATGATCAAACCGCTGCAAATGAGGATTATTCAATCATCGTGTTTGGGGATTGGTTAGATATCAGTCGCATTTATATACCCGAAGCTATTTTTTAGTAGATGATTGATATCCACCAGCGCGGCTTCAACACCGCGCTGGGCGGTGTCAACGACCAACTCGGGACTAAGTGGCGCTTCATACGGGCTGTTGATACCCGTCATATTCGGCAGCTGGCCTGAGCGGGCTTTTTTATACAGCCCCTTAGGATCGCGCTGCTCGCACACGGCAAGCGGTGTATCGACAAACACCTCGATAAAATTGTCTGCACCGATCAGCTCGCGTGCCATTTGCCGCTCTGCACGGAAGGGGCTGATGAACGCGGTCATCACGATCAAACCGGCATCCATCATCAGCTTCGCCACCTCCGCCACACGGCGAATGTTCTCTACGCGGTCGGCATCAGTAAAGCCAAGATCTTTATTCAGGCCTTGGCGCACATTATCGCCATCCAGAATATAAGTGCGCCGACCTTCTGCATGCAGTGCTTTTTCTAGCGCATTGGCAATCGTTGATTTGCCGGAGCCAGACAAACCGGTAAACCAGATCACTTTGCCTTGATGACCATTTAAACGCTCACGATCTTCACGCGTGACCGATAGCGCCTGCCGGTGCACATTCTGCGCACGACGCAGATTGTGACGAATCATGCCCGCCGCGACTGTGGCATGGGTGAATTTATCGACCAGTATGAACCCACCTAAGTGGCTGGACTCGGCATACGGTGCAAACACCAAGGGCTTGGTGAGCGCGATATTGGCGACCGCAATATCATTCAAGGCCAGCTGCCGGCAAGGCTGCTGGGTTTGGGTATTCACATCGACCCGATACTTCAGCGCAGTCAGGCTGGCGTTGGCCCATTGATTCGCCAGTTTTAGCTCGTAGCTGCGGCCGATCAAACCCGGCTCTTCATGCATCCATACCAGCGTGGCTTCGAACTGATCGGTCATTTCCAAGGGCTTGTCGGCCAATGCGATGACGTCACCGCGCGAAGCATCAATCTCGCGATCAAGCACCAGCGTTACCGCATCACCAGTACTTGCTACTGGCAGATCGCCATCGGCAGTGACCAGTCTTTGCACCACCGCGGTTTGGCCAGAGCGTGTGACCCGAACCGCATCACCGGTTGCCATCTGGCCTGACACCACGGTACCACTCAGGCCACGGAAATCTGCATCAGGGCGATTCACCCACTGCACCGGGAAAACCGTTTTATCGAAGCTGGTGGGACGAATATCTATCGTTTCCAGACAAGCCATCAAGGTCGGGCCGCGATACCACGGCGTGTGCGCAGAGCGCTGCGTGATGTTGTCACCCGCGAGTGCGGAGATGGGTATGGTGGTGACACTATCAAAGCCAAGCGCCTCTGCCATAGAAGAAAAATCGGCGCTAATCGTCTCGCATACCTGGCTGTTGTAGCCCACCAGATCCATTTTATTCACAGCCAGAATAATGTGCCGTATACCTACCAGCGACACCAGATAAGCATGACGGCGGGTTTGTGTTTGCACACCGTGCCGCGCATCAACCAGTAGTACTGCTACGTCTGCGGTCGAGGCACCGGTGACCATGTTGCGCGTGTATTGTTCATGGCCCGGTGTATCAGCAACAATGAACTTGCGCCTCGGCGTAGAAAAAAACCGATACGCGACATCAATCGTGATGCCTTGCTCACGCTCTGCCGCAAGGCCATCCACCAGCAAAGCAAAATCAATCTCGCCCCCTTGGGTGCCGTGACGCTTGGAGTCGAGCTGTAATGCACTCAGCTGATCGTCAAATACCTGACGTGATTCCCACAGCAGACGACCGATCAGGGTGCTCTTTCCATCATCGACACTGCCGCAGGTAATGAACCGAAGTAAATCTTGCTGAGACTGCTGCGCAATCCATTCGCTGACTGAATTGACCTGAGTCAGTGTCGCAGTGGGTAGGGTTTTTTTTGAGCGCGGCATTAGAAATAACCTTCCTGCTTTTTCTTTTCCATTGAGCCGGCGGTATCGGTATCGATTTTGCGACCCTCGCGCTCCGACTGGCGGGCGTTGATAGTTTCGAGCAAAATGTCTTCTAGCGTTTCAGCCTCAGATTCCACTGCGCCGGTGAGCGGATAACAACCCAAGGTACGAAACCGTACCTTGCGAATTTGAATATCTTCACCCGGTAGCAATCGGCAGCGCTCGTCATCCACCAGCATAATCATTTCCGGTCGCACCACCACCGGGCGTGGCTTGGCGAAATACAGCGGCACCATCGGAATATTTTCTTGGTAGATGTATTGCCAGATATCGAGCTCAGTCCAATTCGATAGTGGAAATACGCGAATACTCTCGCCGGCATTTTTACGCGTGTTATACAAATGCCAAAGTTCTGGACGCTGATTTTTAGGGTCCCAGCGATGGGTGTTGGTACGAAATGAAAATACGCGCTCCTTGGCGCGCGATTTCTCTTCATCGCGTCGGGCACCACCAAACACGACATCAAATTTGTAGTGGTCCAGTGCCTGTTTCAAGCCTTCGGTTTTGGTGATATCGGTGTGCAGTGCTGAGCCGTGATCAAACGGATTAATGTTTTTATCGATGGCCGCGGGGTTGGTATGCAGCAGCAATTTCATGCCGCTGGCTTTCGCCATGAAATCTCGGAACAGGTACATCTCCTGAAACTTCCAACGGGTATCGATGTGCAGCAGCGGGAATGGCGGCGGCGCCGGAAAAAAAGCCTTACGCGCTAAATGCAGCATGACCCCGCTGTCTTTGCCGATGGAGTACATCATCACCGGGTTTTCTGATTCGGCCACCGCCTCGCGGATGATCTGAATACTTTCTGCTTCAAGACGTTTCAGGTTGGGCGACACCGGTAGCTCAGTGCGCGCATGAAAGCCTAGTTTCAAATCCGGCGGCAGCACGGCTTGGTTGGCCTGCGGACAAAGCGCAATCTCAGCGCTGCCTTGCATCTCGCGTAGATGGCGCACCAAGGCCGCGTGCGGGAACGCCGCGATAGCTTTGCCGATATGGCGCTGCAATTCACGCACCGCCTGCTGAATCGCAGCACTGTCTTCCCCCGAAAGCGGCACCCAGAATCGCGCGCCGCGCGCGTCATTGGCATGCAGGCAGGGGCGACCATTCGGCAGCGGACTCAGCTGCAACAACAGCACCCGGTCGCGCCGTTGGCGAGCGCGCTCCATCGCCCATTGCAGCACCAGCCGGTTGGGGCGGCGATCGAACTCGTCGCGCAGATCAGCTTCTTCTAGTGCTTGCGGCAGCAAATCCAAGGCGTTGATGCGCCGCTCGGCGGTGCGCTTGGTATCCGCCTCGCCAAGCTGCTGCAGATGCGCAAAAGCGCGCTCGGTATCCCAGACCACGGGGGCATCAAGGCCGAGTAATGCGGGGTCAAGTGCTGTCGCAGAGTGATTCATTGGGATTTTATTTCGACTTAATTGGCCGTTTGCTGTAGCATTTGCGGATTAAATCATAAAAAACTGCAAAATGCGACAAGATCATTACCTGGCCCTTATTCCCGCTTTGCTACCGATTGCGCGGCAGGCGGGCGACGCCATCATGGCGGTGTATGCGGCGGGCGAGTCCGCGGTTGCCCAAAAAGCCGACCACAGCCCGGTGACCGCCGCCGACCATGCGGCGCATCGGGTGCTGGCAGCGCAGCTTCAGCCGCTGCTGCCCAATTGCCCGGTGGTGTCGGAGGAAGACTCAGCCTCTCACGCGCAACGACAAAGCACCGGCCGGTTCTGGTTGATTGACCCGCTCGACGGCACTAAAGAGTTCATCGCGCGCAATGGCGAGTTCACTGTGAACATTGCGCTGATCGAAGATGGCCGCAGTGTGCTGGGCGTGGTGTTTGCGCCCGCCAGCGGCGAGTTGTATTGGGGCGGGCACGGCTTGGGCGCCTTCTGTCAGCGGGGGGGTGAAACGAGCGCGATAGCAACTGCATCGGTATCTTCAACTGCACCCGCAACTTCATCTGCAACTTCATCTGCAACTGCATCTTCAACTACATCTTCAACTACATCCGCATCTGCAACTCCGTCTGAAACTGCATCTGCATCTCCTCAATCGGCTGAGGTATGTCGCGTGGTGGTCAGCCGCAGTCATCTGGATGCTGAAACCCAAGCCTTCATTGATCGTTTAGCGCCAGTGCGTTTGGTGC
>JAIXQV010000010.1 GCA_027485535.1 Oxalobacteraceae bacterium
GCAATGGCGCGCTCCCGATCATTGGCGCTGCCGCCCAGTACCAGCGAGAGTACGGTCATCCGGCTTTCTTTGCCGGGCCCTTGGTGGTATCCACGCCGAGTTGCTTGAGTTTGCGGTAAAGGTGGGTACGTTCCAGACCGGTTCGCTCAGCCACCCGCGTCATGCTGCCGCCCTCGCGCACCAAATGATGCTCGAAGTAAGCGCGTTCGAAAGCGTCGCGCGCTTCGCGCAGCGGCAATTCAAATGAGACTCGGAACTCGTTCTCGGCGCCGGGGTAGACCGACGAATGAATGCCATTCAGATGACCATTTCCAATTTGTTGAAGTTGCGGCGCCAGCGAGAGCTTGTCTTGGCCCAGCAGGCTGCGATTCATACCGCTCAACATGGTGCCGCGGGCGTGCTCTTGGCCACGGGTCAGGCCTTGCTGCACGGTGCGCAATAACTTTTGCAACGAGATGGGCTTCTCAAGGAAATTCATCGCGCCGATACGGGTAGCTTCAACCGCCGTATCAATCGTTGCGTGGCCGGACATCATGATCACCGGCATGGTGAGCAGACCATCGCGTTGCCATTCTTTTAGCAGGGTAACGCCATCGGTGTCCGGCATCCAGATATCCAGAAGTACCAGGTCCGGTGTGCTGGCCAAGCGCACTTCGCGGGCAGCATTCGCGTCTTCGGCTGTTGTGACGACGTGACCCTCGTCGCCGAGGATTTCGGACAACAGTTCACGGATTCCCATTTCATCGTCAACCACTAGAATATTTGCCATGGGGGCGCCTCTTTAACTCTTCACAACATTGCCACATCGCAGGATTGTATTTTTTACAACTAAAGTTGTCAAACTGAATATTTTTCGAGTTTCATTAACAAAATCAATACCTTGGCACCCGGGCCATCTTTACGGTTTTGGGCCTCGATACGCCCGCCGTGTTCCTCGATGATTTTCTTCACTACCGGCAAGCCGAGCCCAGTCCCCTTGGGTTTGGAGGTGACATAGGGTTCGAAGGCGCGCTTGATGAGTGCGGGATCGAAGCCTTGGCCGTTGTCCGAGACCGTCAGACGAACCGCGGACCGATCCTGGCCATCGGCGTCTGCGTAGTCAAAGGCTTCGGTCACAATCCTGATTTCAGGGCGACGTCCAAACCGTCGAATATCTGCAACTGCGTCTTGTGCGTTTTGCAAGAGGTTGTGTACCACCTGTCGCATTTGAGTTGCATCGCCGAGGATGATCGGCAGAGTTGGCTGCAATGTTGTGTGTATCGCGTCCGAAATCTCCATGCCCGAATACAGCTCCAGTATTTCCGAAATCAAACCATTCAGGTCGAGCGGCTGCAGCAAGGGCGGTGGGGTTTTGGCATAGTCGCGGAAGTTGTCGACCATTTGCTGCATGGCTACGACCTGATTCACGATCGTGTTGGTGCCGCGCTCCAGTAGGGCTGCATCGTCGCCAGCGAGTTTCGGCTGTAGCTTCATGTGCAGACGCTCGGCCGACAACTGTATTGGAGTCAGCGGGTTCTTAATCTCATGCGCGAGCCGTCGAGCCACCTCGGCCCATGCGATCGACCGCTGACCCGAAATCACGTCGGTGATGTCGTCAAACACGATGATGTAGCCCCTGCCAGTGCCTACGGGCAAGTGAGAACCACGCGCAAGCAGAGTGATATCGCTGGTATCGGATTGGTCTTCGCTCTTGCGCGGGATCTCGATCTGCTGCTGCCAGTGATGCGCATCAGCGCCAGATCCATCGGCGGCAGCTTGCGCGCTCAGCCGGCTAAACGATCGCATCACCGGTTCACGGAAAGCCGCCAGCGGCACGATCGATGACATCGACTGGCCCAACAGCGGTTTCAGATCCAACCTCAAAATGCGCTTGGCAGACGCGTTGAAGGTCACCAGTAGCCACTGCTCATCAAACACCATCACGCCGGCCGACATATTCGCCAGCACAGATTCCAGATAGGCTTTCGCGTCTTCCAGTGCGCGCCGATTCCGCTCAACTGCCTCGCGCGCGTCAGATAGCTGCATGGTCATCATGTTGAATGATTGCGTCAGCGTACCCAATTCATCCGGCGTGGCAACGATAGGTCGCGGTGATAGATTGCCCTCGGCTACCGCTTGCGTACCTTCCGCCAGCAGCAAGAGCGGTTGCGCGAAATCGCTAGCCAGCAAGAACGCGCTGACCATAGCTGCAAAAACAGCCAGTAGCAGCACCAGGGTCAGCGTCACCAGAAAAAACTTCCTGAGCCCGGTCCGCGCTAATGAGCGTTCTTGATACTCGCTATATGCCACTCGTAATGCTTCGGCATTGGCGAACAGTTTTTCTGGTGCCGGCTGTACCAGTAGCAGGTAGCGAGCATCGCCACGTAACTTGAATAGCGAGCTATCACTACGGATCGGCACGATCACACGCAAGCGAATCTGCTCTGCGTTTGCGCCATCGCTATCCGCATCTGGCATGCCATCAATAACGCCATAACCTTTGGATGAGTGCGCGCGCGCCAGCATCGATGGCGTTGGAAGCTCGGGTAATAGTCGAGTCAGTTTGGTGTTGGAACTGGCCACCAACTTGCCGCTGGCGCTGACGACAATCGCTTCTTGCAACTGATTGCGTTCGATGATTTTCGGCAAACGAGCAACGATCAGGCTATCCGACAGATCCGCCAACTCTTCGGACACGCCAGCAGCTTTCAGTTGCAGATCCCGCAAGGATGAATCAAGTGCTGCACGACCCAGATTCAACCCTGACTCCAGCGCGCTCTCTACTTTCACGTTGAACCAAGACTCAATCGAGCGAGAGACGAACTGCACCGACACCAGATAAATCACAATGCCAGGAACGATGCCCATCATGGCGAAATTCAGCACCATGCGCGCCATCAGTCGCGAGCCAAACCGCCCGCGCCGATATCGACTGTATAAACGCGCGAGCAGGAACAGCACCACGGCCAGCAAGCCGACACCCACCACGACGTTGGCGCCAAGCACCCATGAGTAGTAGGAGTCAAACAGTTGCGTATCGCCACTAGCAACTGCGAGCAAGAACAGCAGCACGCCGACGGTTGTCGCCGACACCATCAGTAGGTATCGCAGCGTGCGTCTCATTTCGCCTCAGCGTGGAAGACGAATTTGTTCCAGCCTGACGACAAACGCCACTCATCACTGCTCATGGCGCTGACCTGAATCGGCTTCGGTAATTCGGAGACGTCGAGTGCAAGTTGAATCGCCACAGTGTAGTTACCGCTGCGGCCGAGCGCGCCCGGATCGGCAATCAGCCAACGCCCTGGCCGTCGCAGTAGCGAGAGCATGTCTTCGAGCCGAGAAAAATTCTGATGCAGGCTGCCGTCGATCGACGCGCGGTATTGCTGGGTCAGGACGTTATAAGACAAGCGAATTTTGCGCGTTGCCTTCACCGTGACTTCGTCAAACCAGTACCAGCGGTAGCGCGTGATCTCGGCTTGCAGCGTGAAATACAGCGGCACACCGCGCGACAAGGCATCCTCGACCGAGCGCGGCAACTCAACCGAGTAGCGCGAGGTCAAGCGGTAGCCGTCTTCGGTTGGCTCCAGCGAGGCCTCGACAAACTCGATGCCCTCAGCAGCATGTGCGGAAAGAGGTAGCCAAGCTGGCAGCCAGAGCAGCCAGAACAGCAGTAAAAATCGATGGATCACGCTCAAGAACGGGCTAATGCCGCGAGGAAAATTTGATCGATAGTATCAAAGCGCTGGTTTTCGCAGTAGCGCGTAGAACAAGCCGTCGTGATCCGAAGCATCGTCTGCCTGCGGCAGCAGCTGCCCGGGCGCATCCAGACGCTCAGCGTTTTGCCTGTGGACGAAGGCCTGCGCTTGCAGTTCGGACTCCTCCGGCCACACCGAGCACGTCACGATCAGCAGCAAGCCACCCGGTTGCAACATACCCCACAGGTTGTCGAGAATCTCAGCCGAGCGCTTGGCCAGCTGCTGGCTATCCTCGGGCCGCCGTAGCCAGCGGATATCCGGATGGCGGCGCACTATACCCGAGGCGGTACAGGGCAGATCGGCCAAAATGCGGTCGAAAGGCTGACCGTCCCACCAATCCCTTGAGCGGGCATCGCCCACTTGTACCTTCGCGTGGAGTGACAGTCGTTTCAGATTGTCTGACACACGGTGTAAACGTTGCGCATCATGATCAAGCGCGAGTACGTCGCAATTGGCAAGCTCGAGCAGATGACCGGTTTTGCCACCGGGGGCGGCGCAGGCATCCAGTACCCGCATGCCCTCTTCAACCTGCAGCAAGGGCGCCGCTAGTTGTGCGGCGGCGTCTTGTACCGAGGCCAGACCTTCCGCGAAACCCGGAATCTGCACAACCGGCACCGCGCGCTTTAGCCTGACCGCGTAATCGCCAATCCGTGTCGCGACGATTCCCGCGGCAGCGAGTTGATCCAGGTAGGCATCGATAGTTGTTTGCCGAGCATTCACCCGCAGAGTAAGCGGGGGTTCGCGATTGCCTGCTGCCAGCACAGCCTCGGCCTGTTGCGGCCAGGCGCGTTGCATAGCTTCTATCCACCAACGCGGATAGTTCAACCGCGCCTCATCGTCGCTTAGAACAACTGGCATCAAGGAATCGCGCTCTCGCAAAAAGCGCCGCAACACCGCGTTGACCATGCCCTTGGCACGACTGAGCTCAGGATCTTGTGCACAGGCCTCGACCGCCTGATCTACCAGCGTATGCTCGGTATAAGGCGGCGGGTCGTCCGATAACAGCGCGAGTGCGCAACAGATCAGTGCGTTCAGACGCGCTGGTGACGGCGGCTTGCTGGCCAGCAGGGCTGCCAGCGCGTGGGCGCAAGCCCAGCGCCGCATGCTGCGATAGGAAATGTCTTGAATGGCGCCGCGGCTCGCCGGGCTTAGCGTGTGCCGATTGAATACATCAGCCAGCGCTGCGGGCAAGGCTTGCCCCGCCTCCACTTTGGTCAGCACATGCGCTGCATAGTGCAACGCCGATGAAAGCGATTCAGACAAGGCCTGGTCCTTCACCACCCGCCATCGTCGCCCATCGATATCCGACTACAGGACCGACTACACGCGCCACTACACGCCCCACATCACAAACGCCTGTTCGCGATGCGCCGCACGCAGCATTTCCAGCAGCGGATAGGCGCGTGCGCCGAAGCTCACCACTTCGTTCAAACCTTTTTTGGCATCGCTGTCGATGTCGTCTTGCTCGGCGGGCGCTGGCGCAGATAACTTACGCGCTGCAATTTCCGACTCAATGCGCTCAATTGCTTGTCCGGTCTCTTCCGCGGTAATGACACCGCGCGCGATATCTTTGCCGAGTAAATCGAGCATCGGCTTAGCGTGAACCGAGTACATCAGTATGTCTGCGGCGGCTTTAGATTTGAATGTGACCAGCATGATGCAACTCTCCGACAATCAGCACCTCAGCAGCGAGGCGGTTAACACCTTATCACGCGTAGGATGGCCAATAGGCCTTGGGCAGGCAAATTCAGTTCTTGTTCACGCCGATGGCAGGCGCATCTATTGACCACTGACGCATGAAGCGCCACAGGGCAAATACTTGCAATAGCAGATAGCAAGCCACCGCCATGCGCATGGCGGTGGCGCTTTGCCAACCGTAGGAAACAAACAGATCGACCAGCAAGCCGATTCCCCACTGCACGGAGAATGCGCCGACAAACAGCGTCAGATTGAATGCGCTGTTGGCACGTCCGGCCAGTGCCGCTGGAAATGCCAGGCTGACATGGGTCTGGCTCAGTGTGGTGACGGTGATAACGACCGCAAAAATAATCCACAGCCACCAACTGCTCTCATAAGGCAGCAGCACCATCAGTGCCTGCACCAGCACTGATATCGATAAGCCTACGGCAACCACGCGCAGCACCGGCAAACCAGCGCGCTGACCATAGGCCACATAGCGTGGCGCCCACCAGGAAAGCCCGAGATAAGCAATCAGTAGGGCCAGATTGAACAAGAACAACACGTGCGACGTTCGTTCGACCGACAACCCCAGCACCGTCATCATCCAAGGCCCGGCCCAGAGCGACTGCAGCGCCATAAAACCGCCTTGATGCACCGCGCCCAGCAGTGCCATGCGGCGAAAGTAAGGATCCGCAAAGATAGCGCCATAACCCGGCGCATCGCCGGCTGAAGCAATCGAAGCAGCAGTCGCAGCAGCATTTCCGGTCGGTGAACGTACGGGCCAATGCATAGGCATCGATTGTTCGACAGCGCGCAAGCGACTGAACAGCACCCACGCAGCCAAGAGCATTGCTGCAGCAACGCCGAAAAAAATAGTGCGCCAGCCCACCACCGGCAACAGTAGCGCTACCGGCACCGTCGCCGATAGCGCGCCAGCGGTACCAATCACCAACATATAGCTGCCGAGTTGGCTCTGGCGCTCTGGTGGGTACCACACACGAAACGCTTTAAACGCCGCCATCAGGCAAGCAGAGACGCCCACCCCAATCAAGGCACGTCCAACCCACACGCCGAGCAGCGTGTCGCTGGAGGCAAAGATCGCTGCGCCCAAGGCACCAAACAGCAGCAGCGCTGACTCAGTGCGACGAGGGCCATGCCGGTCAAGCCAGATGCCGATAGGCAACTGCATCAGACCAAAGCCCATAAAGTACGCTGCAGACAGCAGGCCGAGATCGGCATTGGTGAGGTGCAAGTCAGCGCTGAGCGCTGGGGCGATGACGGCATTGATGGCGCGCATTGCATACGACAAAAAATACGCCAGCCCGAACACCAGTACCACGCGTGTCGCCGCTCTGCCTTGCAGGTAAATCGGGGTGTTGCTCATCGGCCGATGTTAACAGCGCCCAATGCTTGGACGCGCGCGACGACTCAAGACGTCGATTGCAGCGCGCGCCGGTATTGAATTGCTTCAGCGGCGTGCGCGCTACCAATTTGCGGGCAGCCATCCAAATCCGCGATCGTGCGCGCGATTTTTAGCACGCGATGATAAGCACGCGCCGACCAGTGCAATCGTTCGATTGCAGCGCGCAGCAGCGTGGTAGCGCCAGCGTCGGGCTGGCAGTGATGATCAATCTGGTTCGATGACAGCAGCGCGTTGGATGTTTGCTGACGTGCGATTTGCCGTTCACGCGCCAGTGCCACCCGGCTAGCGATGACGGCGGACGATTCACCCGTCGGCGCATCCAGCATCTCGGCGGTGCTCATTGCGGGTACCGAGAGCTGCATGTCGATTCTATCCAGCAGCGGGCCAGAGATACGGCCCTGGTAGCGCGCAATCGCATCCGGGGTGCAGCGACAGGCGCGCTGTGGATGGCTCAGATAGCCGCACGGGCAGGGATTCATCGCCGCCACCAATTGAAAGCGACACGGGAAATCCGTTTGCCTTGCCGCGCGCGAGATAGTCACGCGTCCTGCCTCCAGTGGCTCGCGCAGTACCTCGAGTACTTTGCGCTCAAACTCGGGCAGCTCATCCAGAAACAGCACGCCATGATGCGCCAGCGAGATCTCCCCCGGGCGCGGCACTGCGCCGCCCCCAACCAACGCCACCGCAGAGGCCGTGTGATGCGGCGACCGAAACGGCCGCTGCTGCCAGCGAGATGGGCTGAAGCCACCTGCAATCGATTGCAGTGCGGCGCTTTCCAAGGCCTCGTCTTGTGTCATGGGCGGCAAGATGCCAGGTAGGCGCGACGCCAGCATCGACTTACCCGACCCCGGCGGACCGACCATCAGCAGGCTGTGTGCGCCGGCGGCGGCAATTTCCATCGCACGCCTTGCCTGGGGTTGCCCTCGCACGTCGGCGAAGTCGGCAAACCTCGCTGTTTCGACGATCGAGACTGGCGACATCGCCACCAAACGCGCTGCCGCGTCGGTCGCCGTGAAGTGGGCAAATACCTGCAACAAAGAGTCGGCCGGCAGGATGTGCGCATCCGGCACCAGTGCCGCTTCCGATGCATTCGCTCGAGGCAGGATGAACGCGCGCTGCCGCTGAGCCGACGTGTGCTGAACCGCGACGCTCATTGCCAGCGCAGCACGGATCGGGCGCAGCTCGCCCGACAGTGATAACTCTCCGGCGAATTCATAGTCATCCAGTTTGTCGCTGGGCAGTTGCCCGCTGGCGGCAAGGATGCCGAGCGCGATCGGCAGGTCGTAGCGCGCAGATTCTTTCGGCAGATCGGCCGGCGCTAAATTGACCGTGATGTGGCCCGCCGGAAATTCAAAGCCTGAGTTGCGCAATGCAGCGCGCACTCGGTCACGTGACTCGCGCACCTCAGTATCTGCTAGCCCGACGATGGTGAAAGTAGGTAGCCCGCTGCCGACATGTACCTCGACCGTGACCTCGGGCGCGCGCATGCCTGCCAATGCGCGGCTGCGCAGGACGGCCAGTGCCATGGTGGGGTCAGTCTTTAGGGCGCGCTTCGAGCTCGGCGACTCGCCGCTCCAGCGCCTCAAGCTTGGTGCGGGTGCGCGCCAGCACCTCGGCCTGCAACTCGAACTCTTCGCGCGTCAGCAGATCTAGCTTGGCGAAGCCCTGATGCAGCATTGCGCGCAGGTTGGTTTCCAGATCTTTAGCGGGCGATTGCTGCAGCACCTCGCGGATCCGATGTTGCAGTTCGTCAAGAAAACTCGGGCCTTGGCTCATGACTGGTTTAGGATGTGCGCACCACTTTGAGGCGCTTGCCCTGTTGCGGTGCGGTTTGAAGTGGGTAAGCGAGGAATCTGGGTGCGAATGCTAAAGGAATTAGCAGATTTGGCAAGCATTTCTCCCGATCCTTGTTGGCACACGTCCTGCTAGGTTGCTACGGGCAAA
>JAIXQV010000169.1 GCA_027485535.1 Oxalobacteraceae bacterium
ATGAAAAAGAGACTCAATCGGTGCCGATGGGTAGCAGAACAATGAAACCAAGTGGCTGCCCGGTTGTTGATGAATACCGAGTTGCGATAAAAAATGTATTCGTGCTTTGGCATCGAACGCCGCACGCTTGGCCAGCAGATCCGTCTCTCGCAGCAAACCACCCGTTTGCTTCGTAAAACCCGGAAAGAAAAAATGTTCGACCAGTGGTAGCCGCGGGTGTGGCGAAGGTAATCCGTGGCTTTGCTCGACCCAGCGCTCGGCAGACAAGTACTCGAGATTGATCCACATCGGTGCGGGTGTCATGCTTGCCATCTGCAGCAGCACGGACTCTGGCAAGCGGCAACCAAAGGCGCAAATCACTAGATCCGCCACGGGCTCGTGCGTGGTGGTGGACGACCAATGCCTCAGCGTAAAGCCATCGAGTGCTTGCTGCGCGCGGCTGATGTCAACCGAAGGACGAAGCCGCTGCAAACGCGTCAAGTCATCCACCCACAGCGTTACCCTTTGCCCGAGGCTGGCCAGAATTCGGGCCAAGCGCCAACAGACACCCGCGTCGCCGAAGTTATCCAACACCTGACAAAAAATATCGACCGTGCGCAGCTCGCGCATTATTTCCGCCCCTGAAGAGAACGCGCCAGCCTACGCATCGGCTCTGAAAAAATCAATGCACACCCTGAGATTGCCGCTCTGACAACGAACATCCCTTCGCCACGGCTATCGTCAGGGCCGCAGGCAACTATTAGTTGTGAAATATTTTCTTCTGGTAACCATTTCAAGGGAAATACCGCATCATTAGCATTTTCCTGCGGGCATCCTTTATGTACCAGCCGAAAGAGGTCAGCAAACGGCAGCAATCCCGATTCGAAGCCTCCGTCGTTTCGTTACCGACGCGCGCCGTCGACCGCTACCAACCCCGCAAGCGCGCCTACTTGTCGGTGCGTACAAAATTCGTGATCGCTATAGCAATCGCTACCGCATGGCTGCTTTTGTGCGTGTTCTTGGCAGAGCCTTGGGCAAATGCGCTAACTGATCTGGTGGGCGCGGCACTCGCGTGGTTGATCATCTCTGGCATCGCGCTGATCCCGGGTTTCATGAATGCATTCATGTTGGCGAGTCTCGCGATGGACAACCGCCCCACACGCAGCGCGCTTCTGCACCATCCCGGCATCAGTATTCTGGTAGCGGCATACAACGAGGAAGAGAATATCGTCAGCACCATCGAGAGCATCGCACTACAAAATTATCCCGGCGCCTTGGAGGTGATCGTGGTGAACGACGGCTCACGCGATAAAACTGTAGAGCTGGTCAAGACGCAGTTGCCACTCCACCCTTGGTTGCGATTACTAGATCTGCCACGTAATGTCGGCAAGGCTCGTGCATTAAATGCGGCGCTAGAGCAAGTCTCGCACGAGATCACGATTACGGTCGACGCAGACTCATGGTTATTCCGAGATGCCTTGCAGAGCATCGTCGAACGCTACGTACAAGACCCGGCAAATACCCGCGCCGTGGCTGGCGGCGTCATGGTGCGCAATTCACGCGCAACATGGATGACGCGCGCCCAAGAGTGGGATTATTTTCAAGGTATCGCCGCCATCAAACGGGTGCAGTCACTGTACCAAGGAACGATGGTGGCGCAAGGTGCATTCTCGCTATACGACACCGCGACGCTACGTGAAATCGGCGGCTGGCCCGACTGTATCGGCGAAGATATTGTGCTGTCATGGAGCATTCTGAAAGCGGGTCACCGGGTCGGCTACTGTGAAGACGCGCTGTTGTTCACCAACGCCCCCACCACCCTCCTGCAATTTGCAAGGCAACGTAAAAGATGGTCGCGCGGCATGATCGAGGCATTCAAGCAGCACCCGGATATTCTGCTGATGCGCTCATTGCCCAGTGCCTTTGTTTACTGGAATCTGCTGTTTCCCTTTCTCGACCTGATATTCACGCTGGTGTTCATCCCGGGCATCATCTTGGCGCTATTCGGTTACTTCTGGATCGTGGGGCCGATTACGCTCGCGCTGATCCCGATGGCCATGGGTATGAATTACTTTATGTATCGCATTGGCTGCCGCATGTTTCAGCGGCTCGGACTACGCGTGCGTTTCAATCTTTCCGGTTTTTTTATCTACTCGCTTTTTTATAGCCTGATCATGCAGCCGGTGTCATTGGCTGGCTACATCGCCGAGATACTGAATCTGCGCAAATCATGGGGAACCAAATGAGAATTTATGCACCCTCTTTGATCGTGCTTCTTGGCTTCGTCACAAGCCATGCACTAGCCGAACCCTGGGCGGCGGGTGGTGGCTATTTCCAATCTCATGACAGCGAGCGCTTCAGTAGCCGCCGTATCAGCGCAGAGGCTATGACCAACTATCAGCACCTTGATCACCGTACCGGGATCCGTTACAGCGATCATCAATTCAGTCAAGATGACTGGCAGCGGCGCGGTCAACAATTACGTTTAGTCGCACGCCGCACCGATCGAAAAACCACCGACGGCTTGAATGCTGAGCTTGGCTGGCTTCAGCACTCCACCCATGATCTGCTGACCTTGGACAGCAGCTACCGACAAACTCTCTCTGGCGGGTCGGCATTCGAGATTTTTGCGAACCGCGATGTCGTGGAAACGCGCACCGCACTGAACCAAGGTTTGTATTTCAACTTTGTGGGTGCCTCGGTGGATGTGCCGGTGAACCCTCATGTCACTGTGGTCGGGCTCGCGGGCTACCAGGGCTTCTCCGACGATAACCAGCGCAGGCATCTACGCGGCAGAGTAATCTGGCAACCCTCGCTTGATCTCGGGCTGACGCTACAACTTCGCTACCGATGGTTCGATAACAGCAAACTCGATGTCGGGCGTGCCTACTTCAACCCGGAGCGGTATCAGGAAGGCATGCTCGCCATTGGCTGGCGTCAGCGTATCGGTGATTGGCGCAATGCAGTGACCGCCGGTCTAGGCTCACAGCAAATCGCATCCGGGTCTGCTACGCCGACGCAGCTGCTGGAGCTATCCAGCGAAACCCAGGTCGAGCGCTACGCGCTACGTTTACGCGCGGGCTACACACGCGCCGCCGGTCCAGCGGCAACCGGCGATCCGGATTACTGGTATCGCTACCTTCTCGGCGAAGTGACGTTGCCATTCTGAGGCTGCACAATCGGTCCGACGCGCCCTGTTGAACCCTGGCGCGAGGATAAAGTCAGCACTGGTAACCAGAATGATCATCCTCTGATGAGATCTGGAGAGCAATGCTGGTGTGATTGGCTTAGCCCCGATGCAGCTACTTCCCCGCATGGCGATCATAAAGAATGGCCAGTGCGGAGAGTGAAGCCGCGCCGGCGCGGATTTGCCGTGGTTGCCATCCGCTGAACGCGCTGTTAGTCTGCGGGAATGCGTATCTTTTTTTTGTTTTCATAAATGAAAGCCGGCTCCCACCTGAAAGGCCTCCAAGGCATGGGCTCGGTGTTCGGCGTCGCCACGCGTATTGAGGGCACGGTACGCATTGAGGAAAGCGTGCGGATCGACGGTAAGATCGAAGGTAACCTTGACCAGCCAGATGGTAATGCACGCTGGATTGTGATCGGACCGAAAGGCGAGGTTCATGGCGACATTCGCGCGCAAAATGTCAGTGTCGCTGGCAAGGTGTTTGGCAATATCAGCGCCAGTGAGAGCATTGAATTGCTCGAGGGCTCTGAGGTGCGCGGTAATATTGTGCACAAGTCGATCAACGTAGAACCAGGCGCATCCCTTCACGGGCAACTGATCGCGAGCGAGAACGGCAGCGTCGAACCCGCCGCTAATCAGGATCAAGGGCCTGAAATCACTGCTTGAATTGCGCTCAAATTTAAACGGCTGCCTTATACTCCGCGCGTCCTCAGCAAAACACCGGTTTTGTGTATACGCCATGCAGATCGCCCAGCCCAGCTTACTTTCGCTCTGTTGCGCGCTACTGTCGCTAACAATGGCCATACCCGCACAAGCGGCCACCTATGAATGCATCACCACAGCTATGCGTGGCAATAGGTGGATATGCAAGGAAGATCCTTCGGTCTGCTCATTTATTCTTACGGTCGACGAGAAATCAAAAAGTATTTTCCGCAAGATTGACGAGCGCAACCCGCGCGTCCCGGTCGTGGTCGACAAATGGGAAGACAATGTCCTGATCGCGCATGAAGATCAGACCCGGATTGACTCTCGGTTCATCGAGCAGTACTACTACAAAATCGAGTTCGACAGCGGCAATTTCTTGATGGCCAACGAGTACGTGACCAACAAAGGTCGCTACCTGACGCAAGAAGAGTTGAACATGGCGGACAAGAAAAAATACTCCTACTACCGCCCGAGATTATTTAGCGAAAAAGGTCGCTGTACCTTCAAGCGCTGACATGCACACGCCACGCCGCTACCGCTACTACGACCTGCTGTTAGCGGCCTTTGTTGTCGCACTACTCTGCTCGAATCTGATTGGCGCCGGCAAGGCGGCGGTACTCACGCTACCGGTATTGGGCGAAGTCACCTTCGGTGCGGGTATCTTGTTTTTCCCGATCTCCTACTTGTTCGGTGACATCCTGACCGAGGTCTATGGCTATGCCCATGATCGGCGCGCCGTGTGGGCGGGATTCACGGCGCTGCTGTTTGCTGCTGTGATGTCGCTGGTCGTCTTGCAACTGCCACCCGCACCGGGCGATTACATGGACGGCTACCAGAAAGGCCTAGAAACTGTCTTTGGGAATACCTGGCGCATCGTGCTGGCGTCTATCGTGGCGTTCTGGGCTGGCAGTTTAGTGAACGCCTATGTCATGGCCAAGATGAAGATCATGACCGCAGGTCGTCATTTATGGATGCGAACAATCGGGTCGACCGCTGCGGGGGAACTATTCGACTCGGGCATTTTTTACATGACCGCGTTTTATGGTATCTGGGCAACCGAGCAGGTCATCGCGGTAGCGATCGCGCAGTATTTTCTGAAAACAGGCTGGGAAGTCGTCATGACCCCAGTGACTTATCGGGTGGTCGCTTGGCTCAAGCAAAAAGAAGCCGAGGATTACTACGATGTTGGCACTAACTTCTCACCGTTCAAAGTCGGTGTTTGATGCCTCCAACAAAAGCCTCTAACAAGATGTCGCTGGCATGGTTGCGACCGCACACTTCGTGTGCAACGCTCATCCTGCTAGAGGGATTGACTCGATACGTACCCGTGCTGCGAAATTAGAGCTTATCCAAGGCCTCGGCAAGATGGCCGACGGTGCGCTCAACATGGGTGAGCTTCTCTAAACCAAACAGGCCGATCCGGAAGGTGCGGAAATCCTGACGCTCACCCACTTGCAAAGGCACACCCGCCGCCGTTTGCATACCCAGCGCCATGAACTTTTTACCGTTCTGAATATCCGGATCTTCGGTATAGCTAACGACCACGCAGGGCGCTTGATAGCCGGGCGCAGCAACGCTCGGGAAGCCCCGCGCCTCGAGCATCTTACGTACCTGAATACCGAGTTCGACCTGTTGTGCTTTCAGGTGATCAAAGCCCAAGGCTTGGGTCTCCCGCATGACATCGCGCAACACACGGAGCGAATCCGTCGGCATCGTCGTGTGATACACGTGCGAGCCCTTTTCGTAGGTCTCGACCACTTGCAGCCACTTCTTCAGATCGCAGGAATAACTGGTGCTAGTAGTGGATTCAATACGCTCACGCGCACGTTCCGACATCGCAATCAGTGCGCAACAGGGTGAGCTGCTCCAGCCCTTTTGCGGCGCGCTGATCACTACATCAACCTTGGACGCCACCATGTCGACCCACATCGCGCCCGAAGCGATGCAGTCGAGCACGAACAATCCATCGACCGCTTGTACCGCCTCGCCCACAGCACGCAAATACTCTGGCGGCAGGATCAGGCCTGCAGAGGTCTCGACGTGCGGCGCGAACACGACCGCCGGCTTGTGCTCTTTAATCCACGCAACCACTTCTTCAATCGCGGGTGGCGCGTACTGCTGCTGAAAGCCTTCGACCTCCGGTGATGAGGTAATCACATGAAGTTGATCCGAGATGTGCCCCATCTCGAAGATTTGCGTCCAGCGATAGCTGAACCAACCATTTCGAATCACGAGACATGGTCGACCCGTTGCAAACTGGCGCGCCACAGCCTCCATGCCATAGGTGCCGCTACCGGGAACCACCACCGCAGATTTAGCGTGGTACACCTCTTTCAGCATGTTGGAGATGTCGTTGATCACCCCCATGAAAGATTTCGACATGTGGTTCAGCGAACGATCGGTATACACCACCGAAAACTCGAGTAGGCCGTCTGGGTCAACGTGAGGCAGCAAACTTGGCATGACTATCCTGTTAACAAAGTAAGTATGAAAACGTGTTTGCAAAGCTGCAAATAGATGCGAAGTTTATCAGACCTGCTCACACGAATCGGGCCCATCCCCTGCAAATGCGTGGGTATGGCACGAAAAACAGCCGCGCATATCCGCAACTCGCTTTAGAATTTAGGGCCTACAGACAAAAAATTATTGGAGACCTATGGAAAGCGATATCGAAATTGCTCAAAAGGCAAAAATGAACAAAGTGCTCGATGTCGCCGCCGGACTCGGCATTCCGGAAGATGCGATCGAGCCCTATGGCCACTACAAAGGTAAGGTGTCACTCGCCTACCTCGAGACGCTGAAGAGCCGCCCTAACGGTAAATTGGTACTGGTAACCGCGATTAGCCCAACCCCCGCTGGCGAAGGAAAAACCACCACCACGGTTGGTCTGGGCGATGCACTGAATCGAATCGGCAAGAAAGCCGTGATCTGCCTTCGCGAACCCTCGCTCGGACCTGTGTTCGGCGTCAAAGGTGGTGCCGCAGGCGGTGGACATGCGCAGATCGTGCCAATGGAGGACATCAACCTTCACTTCACCGGTGATTTCTCTGCCATCGCCCTCGCTAACAACCTGCTGGCGGCGATGATCGATAACCATATCAATCACGGCAACACACTCGATATCGATCCGCGTCGCATCACTTGGAAGCGCGTGGTCGACATGAATGACCGCGCCTTGCGAGACATTGTTGTCGGCATCGGCGGTACCGCGAATGGATTTGTTCGTCAGGATGGTTTCGACATCGTGGTGGCGTCCGAGGTGATGGCGATCTTCTGTCTTGCAACGTCGGTGCAAGACCTGAAGAAACGCTTGGGCGATATCGTGATTGGCTACACGCGTGAGCAAAAGCCAGTACATGCACGTGATCTCAACGCGCATGGTGCGATGACGGTTCTGCTGAAAGATGCACTGCAGCCTAATCTGGTTCAGACGTTGGAGAATAATCCTGCGTTTGTGCATGGTGGTCCATTCGCCAACATCGCACACGGTTGCAACTCCGTGATCGCCACCCAAAGTGCGCTGAAGCTCGGTGATTATGTCGTGACTGAGGCAGGCTTCGGTGCCGATCTGGGCGCAGAAAAATTCATTGATATCAAGTGCCGCAAGACCGGACTCTCGCCGTCGGCCTGCGTACTGGTGGCAACCATCCGTGCGCTGAAGTACCACGGCGGCAAGGATGTCAAAGAGCTGAACAGCGAAGACCTGGATGCCCTGAAAAAAGGCTTGGTCAATCTTGAGCGCCATGTTGATAACGTGACGAATCAGTATGGCTTGCCTTGCGTCGTATCCATCAACCGCTTCACGGCTGATACCGACGCTGAAATCGCGCTGGTAACCGAACGTATGAAAGCGCTTGGTGTGAACGTGGTACTAGCCGAGCACTGGGCAAAAGGTAGCGCCGGGGCTGAGGCATTAGCGCACGAGGTCGTTCGGTTGTCTGAGCGTAGTAGCACACACAAACTGGTCTATGAAGACGGCGACTCTTTGCTCGAAAAAATGAAGAAGGTCGCCACCAAGATCTACGGTGCTTCCGACATCAGTGCTTCTGCCAAGGTGAAGCAGCAGCTGAAGGCTTTCGAAGAGGCTGGCTATTCGCATTACCCGATTTGCGTCGCCAAGACACAATCGTCGTTCAGTACGGATGCCACTTCACGCGGCGCACCAAGCGGCCATGTCGTCAATGTTCGCGAGGTCAGACTGGCAGCAGGCGCACAATTCATCGTGATGATCTGCGGTGACATCATGACCATGCCCGGCCTGCCGAAGGTACCGAGTGCGGTGAAGATTGATATTGACGACAACGGGAAGGTCGTTGGGCTTTTCTGACGAGGGCGACCCCGTCTCTGGTCAGACCGATCACTTTGGCGTAGTCGCTTCTGAGTACGCGGATTTTCGACCCCGCTACCCGGACGCGCTGTTTGACTGGCTGGCAGCCCAGGCTGCCAGCCATGCACTCGCTTGGGATTGTGGCTGCGGTAATGGGCAGGCTTCTGTCGAACTGGCGAAACGCTTTTCCCGCGTTCATGCAACCGACATCAGCGCGAATCAAATCCGACTCGCAGAGCAAGGTGCCGGCGTCGATTATGTCGTCGCCAGTGCAGAGCGCAGTGGCCTACCTGACCATTGCGCGGATTTGATAACGGTTGCGCAGGCACTCCACTGGTTCGACCTGCCATCCTTTTATGAAGAAGTTCGCCGCGTAGGCAAACCCGGAGCATTAATTGCAGCCTGGACCTACGGCACCGTTCAAACCGACCACCAAGCTGTGAACTCTGTGGTGCAGCATTTTTACCGCGATGTCGTCGGCCCGTTTTGGCCGCCTGAGCGTCATCACGTCGAGACCGGTTACCGAGAGCTTGAATTCCCGTTCACGCCAATTGCAACTCCCGAGTTCACAATGACGCAGCAGTGGACGCTAACGCAGTTACTTGGTTACTTTCGCTCATGGTCAGCCACTGCTCGATACATGACCGAGAATCGGACCGATCCGACACTCGCTTTGGAGAAAGTGCTACTAACGACTTGGGGCGACCCCCAACAACCGCGTAAGATTTGCTGGCCTTTGTCGATACGAGCGGCTCGCTTAGATGGGGGAAGTGATCTCAGCATCCATGTAAGCAAAGCAGCTAGTGCACTATGAGCCTCGAACCTGAAGCGCTGCAAGCCTTGTGGCTAACCGCCAAAGTATCGGCGGTGGTCACTTTCATTCTGCTACTACTGGGCACACCGATCGCCTGGTGGCTGGCACGCACCCAATCACCCTTGAAAGCGCCGATCGCTGCCATCGTGGCGCTGCCCTTGGTGCTGCCGCCGACCGTGCTGGGTTTCTATCTGTTGCTGGCGATGGGGCCGCACGGTTTTGCTGGCCGACTCACTGAGTCACTTGGCCTCGGCCTGCTGCCGTTCACCTTCTGGGGATTGGTGGTTGCTTCGGTGTTCTACTCCTTACCTTTCATGGTGCAGCCACTGCAAAACGCCTTCGAATCCATCGGTCGTCGACCGCTTGAAGTCGCAGCGACGCTGCGCGCAACACCACTCGATGCTTTTTTCAGCGTCGTCGTGCCCATGGCGCTACCCGGATTTTTTACGGCATCGGTCATGAGTTTTGCGCACACCGTCGGTGAATTCGGCGTTGTGCTGATGATCGGTGGCAATCTCGCCGGCGAAACTCGCGTTGCCTCCGTTCAGATTTATGACTATGTCGAGGCAATGCAATACGAGCACGCACATGCGATGGCTGCGGTGCTGATTGGGTTCTCTTTCATTGTGCTGCTAGTACTGCACCTATCGCGCCCGAAAGCGCAGAGCACCCAGTGAGATGAGCCTTCAACTTAAATTCGAGTTAAAGCGTACTGATTTCGCACTGAATGTCGACCTGCGGTTGCCCGGTCGTGGTGTAACTGCGCTTTTCGGCCCCTCGGGCTGTGGTAAAACTACGCTGCTCCGCTGTCTCGCCGGGTTGGAGCGCGCATCCGGTTCGCTGATGGTGAATGAACACCTGTGGCAAGACGCAACGCACTTCACCCCAACGCATCAGCGTGCCATCGGCTACGTATTTCAGGAAGCGAGTCTGTTTCCACATCTTTCAGTACGCGGCAATCTGCAGTACGGCATGAAGCGCTCTGGCGGCATTAGCAAGGGAACGATTGATCCGATTATTGACCTGCTTGGCATTCGTGCTTTACTCGATCGGAAGCCAGGTGGCTTATCAGGCGGCGAGCGCCAACGAGTTGCCATCGCGCGTGCGCTTGCTGTTAATCCGAAACTATTGCTGATGGATGAGCCGCTTGCCGCGCTCGACCTGAAACGCAAACAAGAAATCCTCCCCTATCTCGACCGACTACAGGCCACGCTGGAGATTCCTATTCTCTACGTGACCCACTCGCCCGACGAAGTGGTCCGACTTGCGCATCACTTGGTTGTGATGGACGCTGGACGCGTTGTCGCCACTGGTGAACTGGCTAATACGCTGTCGCAACTTGATCTGCCGGTGAAGCTGGGTCAGGAGGCCGGTGTCGTCATCGAATCCGTAGTCGGCAGCATTGAGTCGCAATGGCACCTAACGCGTATGGACTTCGACGGTGGCTCAGTCTGGATCCGAGACCCCGGCTTGGCGCTCGGTGCTAAAGCACGTGTGCGTATCCTTGCCAGCGATGTCAGCCTGGCGCGCGAACAACCAGGCAAGAGCAGTATTCAAAACGTGCTTCATGGGCAGATCGACGCGATGAGAGATGACGAGCATCCCGGGCTGGTACTGGTACGCGTGAAGGTGGGCGATACAGCCCTGCTCGCACGAGTGACTAAGCGCGCGGTATCCGAGCTAGCGCTTATTGTGGGTGATACCGTGTGGACGCAGGTAAAATCGGTGGCACTCGCTCGCTGAGAATTCGCCCATGCCGCCTGCTTCGCTTATTTCGCTGTTCATGCTTTTTGTGCTGACTGCTTTTGGCACGAACGCAGCAGCCGACACACTACGATTTAACTGCCGTGGCTACATGCCTATCTATCTTGGCAGTTGGGTGCCGATCAATCCGGATCCCAGTGACTTCGACCCGCTGACCATCGAAGTCGACGAATCAACCAAGATGACCGGCTTTACCCTCACCATGATCGGCCGCGTCAGTTTCGCCACTAAGGTCAGCGAGGCGCATGTGAAAGGCGCGATCGCCTATAAAAAATTAATGATCGATGACATGATCGAGTTCATCGACTTCAATATGAATCGGGGAACCGGTGAGGTAACGATCACCGCACTCCAAAAATCTCCCCGCCGCGGTCGAATGCTTTATCGCGGCAAGTGCAACTTGTATAAGCCGCCGTTTTGAGTTGTACCGCATGTGCCGTCGTTCACCCCGCGCCGAAAAACTCCGGGTGAGGCCGGCACTTTGGCGTCTCCAGGAGTGCACTGTTTTATCCCAGCTTTCCACGCACTAGGCTTGAGACGCTGGCAATCGGGCGGCACGCAAACGAAGCAACAGCATCGCTATGATTGCAATGTTCAGCAGATTCCAGCCAATGCCATTGAAGAAAGCGGCGTGATAGGAGCCTGTCAGGTCAAACACCTTGCCGGACATCCAGCCCCCTAGCGCCATGCCAACCTGCACACCCAGCACCACCATGCCGACACGCGCTCCAGCCTCCTGTGCTGGAAAGTTCTCTCGTACGATGATGGCATAGGATGGCACGATGCCTCCCTGGAAAAGACCGAATAGCGCGGAAATCACATACAGAGAGCCAAGGCTGTCGAATGGAATAAACAGCGCCAGCGCGACGGCTTGCAGTACCGACCCGAGCAGCAAGGTATGCAGGCCACCGATGTGGTCAGATATCCAGCCCGAAGCCAGTCGGCTGACGATGCCAAAGCCCAGCATCAGCGACAGCATCTCAGCACCACGCGCAGCATTGAAGCCGAGGTCTGTGCAGTAGGCGACGATATGCACCTGCGGCATGGCCATCGCCAC
>JAIXQV010000279.1 GCA_027485535.1 Oxalobacteraceae bacterium
AGAGGATTTGGCGCGCGCCGGTATCCACGGCGCCTTTGAGGGCGCCATGCAGCATGCTGGTAACCCTGAGATGTTGGGTCGTACCCATTTCGCTCGATTTTTGGTCGAGAGCGGCGTGCGACCAACCGTTGCCGACGTGTTCAAGCATTACCTGGTCGAAGGTAAGCCCGGCTTTGTACCCCACCGCTGGGGAGTTTTGGAGCGAGCGGTTGAATGGATTCGTGGCGCGGGTGGTCGCGCGGTGATTGCGCATCCCGCGCGCTATGCCTTATCCGAATTGCAACGAGATGCGTTAATCGGGGCGTTCAAAGATGTCGGTGGGGAAGGAATAGAGGTCGTCACCGGCAGCCACACGCCGGAGGAATACGAAAGCTTTGCTCGGGTAGCGCGGCGGGCCGGTTTGCTGGCCTCGCGTGGCTCCGACTTTCACGGCGTGACTGAATCCGGCGCGGACCTTGGCTCTTTGCCGCCGCTGCCGTCTGATCTCAAGCCGGTTTGGCATGATTGGTGAGAAATTCTCTGTTCCGTCCGCAAAAAAACTTCGGCTTAACCTGAGTTGAATTCCGGCTTAGGCGTCGCCACATCAGGCAACAGGCAGCCATAATTTGCCTGATTTCACTGACTCCTCCTCGGAGACCATCCTATGAAAAGAATTCTGTTGTTTGTACTGACCAACGTCGCGGTGATCGCGGTCATGTCGATCGTGTTGTCGGTGCTTGGGGTCGATCGTTTCTTGACCTCCCAGGGTCTCAACGTCGGCAGCTTGCTCGTGTACTCGCTGGTAGTGGGCTTCACCGGCGCGATCTTCTCGCTCCTGATCAGCAAGCCGATGGCCAAGTGGAGCACTGGCGCCACCGTGATCGAGCAGCCGCAAAATGAGACCGAGCGCTGGCTACTTGATACCGTACGTCGGCTCGCTGATCGCGCGGGCATCGGCATGCCGGAGGTTGCGGTCTACGAGGGTGAGCCGAATGCTTTCGCCACCGGTGCGTTTCGTGATGAGGCGCTGGTCGCGGTGTCGACCGGGCTGTTGATGAACATGACTCGCGACGAGGTCGAGGCTGTACTAGGTCACGAGGTGGCGCATATTGCGAATGGCGACATGGTGACCATGACGCTGATCCAAGGCGTGACCAACACTTTCGTGGTTTTCCTGTCGCGTATTGTCGGCTATGTGGTTGATCGTGCGCTGTCGCGTAACGACGAGAGCACCGGCGGTATTGGCTACATGGTCACCGTTATTGTTTGCCAAATCATATTTGGGCTAATCGCTTCCATGATCGTGGCGTGGTTCTCAAGACAGCGCGAGTTCCGCGCTGATGCCGGCGCGGCTCAGCTGATGGGCAATCGTCAACCGATGATCAATGCTTTGCACCGTCTGAGCACCTTGCACGAGTCAGCGCTGCCGCAGTCCGTTGCCGCGCTGGGCATTAATCACTCGAGTGGTTTCTTTGAGCTATTCTCTACCCATCCGCCGCTTGAGGAGCGCATTGCAGCGCTACAGCGCGGTTAACCCCGGCTGCATCAGTACCCCAAAGCGACAGCCTGATAGGCTGTCGCTTTTGTTTTGTTCTTATGACCCAATACTTTCAAATTCACCCGGATAACCCACAATCGCGCCTGATCCGGCAGGCCGCGGAGATCATTGACGCGGGTGGTATTGTCGCCTTACCTACGGACTCCAGCTACGCGCTGGTATGCCATCTGGATGACAAGGACGCCGTTGACCGCTTGCGCCGTATTCGCGGCATCGACGACAAGCATCACCTGACACTCCTTTGCCGAGATCTGTCCGAGATCGCGAACTATGCGCGCGTCGACAACAAGCAGTACCGTTTGTTGAAGGCCGCCACACCTGGTCCGTTCACCTTCATTCTGGAGGCGACGCGAGAGGTGCCGCGTCGGCTCTCGCACCCATCGCGGAAAACCATCGGCCTGCGGGTGCCTGAAAACGCCATCGCGCAGTCGCTGCTTGAGCAACTGAGCCAGGCACTGATTGGGACCACACTCATCCCGGCCGGCAGCGACGCCCCGCTGAACGACCCTGAAGAAATTCGCGACAACCTGCAGCGACAGGTTGAACTTGTGATCGACGGCGGCAGCTGCAGCTTGGAGCCAACCACGGTGGTCGATCTGACCGGCGATAGTCCGGTGGTATTGCGCCGCGGTCGGGGTGATACCTCGCTGTTTGCTTAGTCGCCAGACCGGCGACGGGCACAGAATCGTGAGAGCGCTCTGATAGAATCCCGCTGATGAGCGACACCATTCAGACCATTGCGGTCTACGCATTACCGATTCTTTTTGCGATTACCCTGCACGAGGCGGCGCATGCGTACGCTGCGCGGTTCTTCGGCGATCTGACGGCCTACTCCCAGGGCCGCATGAGTCTGAACCCGGCCAAGCATATTGACCCGATGGGCACCATCGTACTACCGCTCATACTCGCGCTGGTACAAAGCCCGTTTATCTTTGGCTATGCCAAGCCCGTACCGGTCGACTTTTCGCGTCTGAACAACCCTAAACGCGACATGCTGTGGGTGGCACTGGCCGGCCCGGCCGCCAATTTGGTGATGGCGCTGGGTTGGATGATTCTTTACTTTGTGCTGTACGGCGCTTCTTTGCAGGAAGAATATTTTTTCCGCGTTGCCGAGGCTGGCATTGTGGTGAATCTGGTGCTGTTTGCATTTAATTTGTTTCCGCTGCCACCGCTCGATGGTGGCCGGATTCTGACCAGCCTGCTGCCGATGCGCTATGCGTTCAAATTTGCCCGCCTCGAGCCGTACGGATTTTTCATTGTGCTTGCACTCGCGATGCTGAATCTTCTGAAGTTCTGGATGATCCCGGTAGTGGCAGCGGCGAATGCTTTGCTTTCCGTGTTGGTTGCTCCCCTAAAATTTCTCGTCACCTGATACGCCATGTACCCTGATCGTGTTGTCTCTGGAATGCGCCCCACCGGTGCGATGCACCTTGGCCACTACCACGGTGCGTTAAAAAACTGGGTAAAGCTTCAATCCGAGCACCCTTGTTTGTTTTTCGTCGCTGACTGGCACGCACTGACTACTCACTACGATGATCCCTCGATTATCGAGAGCAGCACGTGGGACATGGTGATCGATTGGCTGGCCGCCGGCATCGATCCATCGCAGGCCACCATCTTTATTCAATCAAAAGTACCCGAGCACGCCGAGCTGCATTTGTTGCTGTCGATGTCGACACCGCTCGGTTGGTTGGAACGTGTGCCTACCTACAAAGATCAGCAAGAAAAACTCGCTGATCGCGACCTTGCCACGTACGGCTTCCTTGGTTACCCGTTGCTGCAGGCCGCTGACGTTCTGATTTACCGCGCGAGTATGGTGCCAGTGGGCGAGGATCAGGTACCCCATATTGAGATGATGCGCGAGATCGCGCGTCGATTTAATTATCTCTATGGCCGCGAGAAAGACTTCGAGCAGAAGGCGCAAGAAGCAGTGAAGAAGCTGGGTGCTAAGCGCGCCAAACTCTACAACGAGTTACGCTCGGAGTTTCAGGAAAAAGGCAACGATGATTCGCTCGCGCAGGCCAAGGCCATGCTCGACGATGCGCAGAATCTTTCCATGATTGATCGCGAGCGCTTGTTTGGTTATCTGGAAGGTAGTCGCAAGCTGATTCTGGTCGAACCACAGGCGCTGCTGACAGAAGCTTCACGTTTACCGGGTCTCGACGGTCAGAAAATGTCCAAGAGCTATGGCAACACCATTGCTCTGCGCGACGACAGCGACACCATCACCAAAAAAATTCGCACCATGCCAACCGACCCGGCACGTGTTCGTCGCACCGATCCGGGTAATCCGGATAAATGTCCGGTTTGGAAGTTCCATCAGGTGTATTCCGACCAGAAAACACAGGACTGGGTTGTGCAGGGTTGTAAAACTGCGGGTATCGGTTGTATCGAGTGCAAGCAACCCGTGATCGATGGCATCCTCAAAGAGCAAGAGCCGATGCGTGAGCGTGCGCAGCAGTATCTCGATGATCCGTCGTTAGTGCGGGCGATCGTTGCTGATGGTTGTGACCAGGCACGCAAGCTGGCACAAGAGACCATGCGCGATGTGCGTGAAGAGATGGGTTTGTCGTACAACTGATGGCGCATAGCTCACCCGATGCTTCACCTTGGGTGAGTCGTTTCGCCTCACTCATTCCCCAGGGCAGAACGCTTGATCTTGCGTGCGGTAACGGACGTCACTCGCGGCTGCTAGTGGCGTTGGGTTATTCCGTGCTTGCTGTTGATCGCGATGTGGCAGCGCTTGAATCCTTGGTCGATGCGAGCATCGAGACACGACCATTCGATTTGGAATCCGCAGGTGCTGATCAAGTATCCGGTTGGCCGCTAAGGCCATCATCCTTCAGCGGGGTGGTGGTGACGAATTACCTGCACCGCCCGCTGATGGACGCACTGCTGGCCTCGGTAGTGCCGGGCGGGGTGCTCATCTATGAAACCTTTGCGCAAGGTAATGGACAATTTGGCAAGCCGTCGAATCCGGATTTCTTGCTTGCGCCGGGCGAGCTGCTTGATTGGGTCTTGCGAGCCCAGGGCTGGCGTGTGATTGCCTTCGAGGACGGTTATGTCAGCACCCCAAAGCCGGCCATGATTCAGCGCATTTGCGCGCGCCGAGGTGGTCCAGAGCTAGTGCCGGTCGATGTTGCAATTTGAAACCTCATTATCCGACCCTGGGCAGTACTGATCCGATACAATTCGGTTTTTGCTTTTCGGCGATACATCAACCATGATCCAAGGCAGCATTGTCGCAATCGTGACGCCAATGTTCGAGGATGGCAGCCTCGATTTTCAAAGCTTAAGAGCGCTACTTGATTGGCATATCGCCGAAGGCACCGACGCGATTGTCATTGTCGGCACCACCGGTGAATCACCCACCGTCGCGGTCGAGGAACATTGCGAGTTGATCAAGGTCGCGATAGAACATGTCGCAGGCCGCATCCCGGTGATTGCAGGTACCGGCGGCAACTCAACATCAGAAGCCATTGAACTCACGGCATACGCCAAACAAGCGGGTGCGGATGCCTCCCTGCAGGTGGTGCCTTACTACAACCGGCCGACACAAGAAGGCATGGTGCAGCACTTCACACGCATCGCTGAGTCGGTGGATTTACCCGTCATTCTTTACAACGTGCCCGGACGTACTGTCGCCGACATGAGCAATGACACCATCGTGCGTTTGTCATCCGTGCCGGGTATTGTGGGCGTGAAGGATGCGACTGGGAATATCGCACGTGGTACCGAACTACTACGTGCTGTACCGAAATCGTTTGCGGTGTACTCGGGCGATGATGCGACGGCGATGGCGCTCATGTTCTGTGGCGGTAAGGGGAATATCTCCGTCACTGCCAATGTGGCACCGCGCGCGATGCATGAACTCTGTGTTGCCGCGATGGCAGGCCGGGTTGCAGAGGCGGTCGCCATCAATGACAAACTGATCCCGCTGCATAACCGGCTGTTTGTAGAGCCGAATCCGGTGCCGGTGAAATGGGCACTGCAGCAGATGGGACGTATCCAGGGCGGGATTCGATTGCCGCTCGTGCCGCTTGGTGCGGCTAGCCATGACTGGCTGCGCAGCGCACTGCGCGAATCCGGCGTACTGAGCTGACGCCATCACACTCAAATACTTTCTTGGTACCGAAATGAACCCTGTATTCAACCTACGAAGCTTTTCTGCACGTATCTTGCTGCCGTGCTTGTTCGTCACAATGGCCGGCTGCAGTAGCGTAAGCGATATGCTCGAGCCCGAGAAAATTGATTACAAGGGTGCCAAAAAAGCCAGTAGCAAAAACAAGCTCGAGGTACCACCTGATCTTAGCGCGCCCCGAAGCAATAACGTCTACAACGTAGAGAACTCGCGCGGCACCGCAACGGCTTCGGAATACACCGCGCGTCAACCTAGCGCAGCTGGAAAGTCGGCTTCAGCAGTGGTGCCGGAGGGTGCAGTTGCGCCAGCCGTTGTCTCGGGTATGCGGATCGAGCGCGATGGCCAGCAGCGCTGGCTGGTGGCCAAGGAGGCGCCCGATGTGCTTTGGCCTAAGGTCAAAGATTTTTGGCAAGAGAATGGGTTTCTGATGGCGGTCGATAACCCACAGGCCGGTGTGATGGAGACCGACTGGGCAGAAAACCGCGCCAAGATTCCGCAGGACTTCATTCGTAACACCATCGGTAAAGTATTCGACTCCTTGTACTCCACTGGCGAACGCGACAAATTTCGCACCCGGCTCGAGCGTCGAGCCGATGGTGGTACCGAGATTTACATCAGCCACCGTGGTGCAGAAGAAAAAGTGACCAGTCAGGTGCTTAGCCAGTCTATGGTTTGGACCGCGCGCCCTTCAGATCCTGAGTTGGAGGCGGAATTTCTGAGGCGACTCATGACCGCGCTGGGTAGCGATCCGAAGACCGCAGCTGCTGCGGTCAAGGACGCCAAACCAATTGCTGCCGAGCGGTCGCGTATATCGAAAGATGCAACCGAGGTCGAGATTAGCGAAGGCTTTGATCGCGCCTGGCGTCGTGTTGGTCTGGCACTCGATCGTGTTGGTTTCACTGTCGAAGATCGAGATCGTGCGCGAGGCCTGTACTTTGTGCGTTATGTCGATCAAGGTGACGACGCTAAGAACAAATCAGACCCAGGTTTTTTTGCCCGAATGTTCCGTTCGAAAAGCGACAACAGCGATGCGTTGCGCTACCAGATACGCGTACAAGGTGCGGAGACCAGCAGCAAGGTCTCGGTGCAAAACGACAAAGGCGCAGTCGCCAGTGATGCCAACGCGAAGCGCATTCTTGCCCTGCTTAACGAGCAACTGAAGTAACCCATGTCTTGCCCGGACGCTTGGGGTAGGGGGTGAAGTTCGCCAGTGTTGGCAGCGGCAGCGAGGGCAATGCGCTTCTGATCTCCGCTACCTCAGGGTCCACTGCCACCCACGTCATGCTGGACTGCGGGTTTGGGCCGCGCGAGTTATCTCGTCGCTTCGCTCGGCTCGAGATGTCACCCGACCAGCTTGCGGGTATCGTGGTCACGCACGAGCACTCCGACCACTTGGGCGGTGTATTTCAGGTGGCCCGGCAGTACAAAGTCCCGGTATGGTTGACCCATGGCTGCTTCGAAAGCGCATCTAAAGATGAGGCCCTGGGTGTCGACGTTCATATATGCCGCGATGGCGAAGCGTTTGATGTCGGCGACCTCGAGATTCGTCCCTACACCGTCCCGCATGATGCGCGTGAGCCAGTCCAATACACCGCTTCAGACGGGCGCTATAAGCTCGGCGTGCTGACTGATGTCGGACATGCGACGCAGCACCTGATCTCCGCCTTGGCAGGCTGTGATGCCTTGCTGCTTGAGTTTAATCACGACACCGATATGCTGGCGCGCTCCGGTTACCCGGCCTGGCTTAAATCGCGCATCTCTGGCCCGTATGGCCATCTATCGAACGAGTCGGCAGCGGGCATCTTGCGCGAAGTCGACAAGACCAAGCTCCATACCTTGATCGCCGCACATTTATCGCAGCGGAACAATACGCCGGCGCTGGTACGCGCGGCTATTGAGCCGGCAATTGCGGGGGAAGATATTGCGCTGTTGGTGGCGGACCAGCAGACAGGCTCGGAGTGGATTGCATGTGACGGGCGGCGTGGTTAGAACCCACTTATAAAATACTGCCGAAGCACCGCTGACAGCACCGCAAAAACATCCACAAAACACCGCCGAATAGCCGCCGAAGTTATTGCAGCGGTAGACAACAAAAAAGCCGCCTTAGGGCGGCTTTTTTATCGACACACCGACGGATCGGTGTGTTCGTCAGCAACGAGAGATTACTTCTTCTCTTCTGCAGCTGGTGCGTCAGCCTTCGGTGCTTC
>JAIXQV010000233.1 GCA_027485535.1 Oxalobacteraceae bacterium
CGCCGATTTGACCTTAGCTTGCGGGCGCGCGGGAACTTCCCGGACAAATACGGCTAAAGCGAGCTCGAGTCGATACGAGTCCAGCCCGATAGCCAGTGCTCTCGGGCTTTTTTATTGACCGTTCAAGATGAAATCCATAGGTACTGTCACACCACAATCCATGCACTTTAGCGAGCCGCTACCGCTGCAGAGTGGTGCGGCGTTGTCTGATTACACCTTGGTGTACGAAACCTATGGCGCATTGAATGCCGACTGCTCGAATGCGGTGCTGGTCTGTCACGCTTTGAATGCCTCGCACCATGTCGCCGGTAGCTACGAGGGCAAGCCCAAGAGTGACGGCTGGTGGAACAACATGGTGGGGCCCGGCAAGCCGCTGGATACGGATCGTTTCTTTGTCATCGGCGTGAACAACCTCGGGTCCTGCTTTGGCTCGACTGGGCCGATGCACAACAATCCTGCGACCGGCAAACCCTACGGCGCGAGTTTTCCTGTGGTGACCGTAGAGGATTGGGTGCACGCACAAGCGCGACTGGCAGATCGTCTCGGCATTAAGAAATTTGCGGCGGTCATGGGTGGCTCACTCGGCGGTATGCAGGCGCTGGCGTGGAGCATGCTCTACCCGACCCGTATCGCTCACAGTCTGGTGATCGCTTCCACTCCTAAGCTATCCGCACAAAACATCGCTTTCAATGACGTGGCGCGGCAGGCGATTTTGACTGATCCGGATTATCACGACGGTGATTTTTACGCGCACGGTGTCGTGCCCAAACGCGGGCTACGTGTTGCGCGCATGATTGGTCATATCACCTACTTGTCGGATGACGACATGGCTGAAAAATTCGGCCGTGACTTACGCAATGCGGATTATCAGTTCGGGTATGGCATTGATTTCGAGATCGAGTCCTACCTGCGCTACCAAGGCGATAAGTTTTCCGAGTACTTCGATGCAAACACCTATTTGTTGATTACCAAGGCACTCGATTACTTCGATCCGGCGCGCACCCACAATGGCGACCTCGACGCAGCATTGACCAATACCCAAGCCGAGTTTCTAGTAGTGTCATTCACTACCGACTGGCGCTTCGCACCAGAGCGTAGCCGAGAGATTGTGCAGGCCTTGGTCAATAATCAGCGCCGCGTTACTTACGCCGAAATTGATGCCCCGCACGGACATGATGCTTTCTTGCTCGATGATGCGCGTTACATGAGCGTCGTGCGTGCCTACTACGACAAGGTCTGGCGGCAGCTCGGTGAGCGCGTACCGGCAGCGCAGAGAGAAGCCGCATGATCATGCCATCGGTCAGTGGGCTGCGCGCCGATCTCGCGCTGATCGCGCACTGGGTGGCGCCGCACTCACGCGTACTCGATTTGGGTTGCGGCGACGGCGAGATGCTGGCGTATCTGCAGAACAATAAGCAATGTAGCGGCTATGGCGTTGAAATTGATGACGACAAGATCCCGCTCTGTGTGGCGCGTGATGTGCATGTGATTCAGCAAAACATCGAAGAGGGCTTAGCGATGTTTGCGAACGATGCCTTCGATACGGTTCTTTGCTTATCCGCGCTACAGATGATGAAACATGTCGAGCCGGTACTGCGTGATATTGCACGTGTCGGTCACGAGGCGATCGTCTCTTTTCCGAATTTTGCACACTGGCCGCATCGCTTGTCTTTAATGCTGGGGCGTATGCCGGTCTCCGAGAGCTTGCCCTTCCAGTGGTATGACACGCCGAATTTGCGCTGCGCCACCATTAGCGATTTTGAAGATCTGGCACGTGAAGTCGGTCTGGAAGTGGTGGATTTCGTTGCGCTCAGCGAGGAAGGCGAGCCAGTGAGTTTTCTGCCGCACTGGCGTGGCAGTTTGGCAGTATTCCGCTTGCGTAAGCGATGATGGCGCAAGCTGAACCAATCAAGTCGCCGATGTTTTTTGTAGTCCGGAATGGCCCACTACCATGAATGACTCAAGCGCAGAGTCGCAGGCGCCACAGCCACCGCACCCCTCGGGTTGGCATCGCTACGCCAATCGCAAGATGGCGATCTGCGTCATGCTGGGTTTCAGCTCTGGCCTGCCGCTGTTTTTGCTCTACAACTTGTTGGCCGCCTGGCTGAAAGCAGAACAAGTTGATCTGAAAGCGATTGGTCTATTCGCCTTAGTGGGTTTTCCGTATACCTGGAAATTCCTCTGGTCACCGTTGATGGATCGTTTCAACATCCCGCTACTCGGCCGTCGCCGCGGTTGGATGTTAGTGACCCAGCTCTCTCTACTCGCTGCTATTGCGAGCTTCGGGTTTTTCTCACCGCAGATTGAACTGAGCGCTATCGTTGTCCTGGCGGGTGTGGTGGCCTTCTTGTCGGCCAGTCAGGACATCGTGGTGGATGCTTACCGACGTGAGCTATTGACTGAGCAAGAACAAGGCTCAGGCACAGCGCTGTTCGTGAATGCCTACAAGCTCTCCACCTTGATACCGGGGTCGCTGTCGCTGATTCTGTCTGACTTCATGAGCTGGCAGATGGTATTCGGCATCACCGCATTATTCATGCTGCCGGGTGTCCTCACGACACTGCTGATCAGCGAGCCGGCAATGTACGGCACACCGCCGCGTACTTTGCGAGAGGCGGTGGTTGAGCCATTTCGTGAATTCATACAGCGCAGCGGTTGGTCACACGCATTGCTGATTCTGGCATTTATTTTTTTGTATAAGCTTGGTGATTCCATGGCCACGGCACTTGCCACGCCCTTCTACATGGAGCTTGGTTTTACTCGCACGCAGATCGGGTTGGTTGCCAAAAATGCGGGTCTATGGGCTAGCTTGGCAGGCGGTATTCTTGGTGCGATATGGCTAGAAAAGACCGGGGTTAATCGTGGGTTGTGGATTTTTGGCGTACTGCAAGCGGTAGCGATTCTAGGTTTCGCCTTGCTGGCGCAAGTCGGCTTAGGCTCCGGCCCGGTTGCCG
>JAIXQV010000103.1 GCA_027485535.1 Oxalobacteraceae bacterium
CGAGATCCCATGGATTTTTCATTGTCCCCCGAGATTGAAGCACTGCGCGAGCGTGTCAAGCAGTTCATTCATGAGCAGGTCATCCCATTTGAGAACGATCCGCGCCAAGATAGCCACGGACCGCACCGTGAGCTGCGGGATGAATTAATCGCCAAAGCCCGCAGCGCAGGGTTACTGACACCGCATGCCTCAAAGGCATTGGGTGGCATGGGTCTATCGCATATCGAAAAGGCCGTTGTGTTTGAAGAAGCCGGTTATTCATGGCTAGGCCCGACCGCTTTAAACATTCATGCGCCGGATGAAGGCAATATTCATCTGATGGAAGAAGTCGCAACCGAAGCACAAAAAGAGCGCTGGTTGCGACCACAAGTTGAGGGTAAAACACGCTCGTGTTTTTGCATGACCGAACCCGCACCCGGTGCAGGTGCAGACCCGAGTTTGCTGAATACGACCGCAGTGCGTGACGGCGATGATTACCTGATCAACGGCCTGAAGTGGTTGATAACCGGTGCCGATGGTGCGGATTACGCCATCATCATGGCGCGCATGGAAGATGGCAGTGCGACCATGTTCTTGTCGGACATGAACCGCGAGGGTATTCGTCTGGTGCGTAATCTGGATGCCATGGATCGCTGCTTCTCCGGCGGCCACGGCGTGGTTGAGTTCAAGAACTTGCGTATTCCAGCCACCGATGTGTTGGGTGAGATTGGTAAAGGTTTTCGGTACGCACAAATTCGCTTGGCACCGGCGCGATTAACGCATTGCATGCGCTGGCTAGGGCAGGCACGGCGCGCGCATGATCTCGCGCTTGAGTATGTGAGTAAGCGTGTCGCCTTTGGCAAGCCGCTGGTTGAGCATGAGGGTGTTGGCTTCATGATCGCCGACAACGACATGGATCTGATGACCGCCAGACTGCATATCTGGCATACCGCATGGCTGCTCGATCAAGGTGAGAAATGTAATTTTGAATCTAGCCGTGCCAAGGTGGTGTGCTCCGAAGCCGAGTGGCGTGTGGTGGACCGTGCAGTCCAGATCATGGGCGGTATGGGTGTCACCAATGAGAGTGCGGTGATGCGTATCTTCACCGACATGCGCGCCTTCCGTATTTACGACGGCCCCAGCGAAGTACACCGCTGGAGCATGGCACGTAAGCTCGCTGCGGGGACCAAGGCATGACTGGATTTGACGTATTAACGCGCTCGCTCAGATTAGATGGCAAGCGCGCACTCGTCACCGGCGCATCAAGTGGGTTCGGTGCCCATTTCGCACAATTGCTGGCGAGCGCGGGTGCCGAGGTCGTTCTCGCTGCGCGCCGTACCGATAAATTACAGTCGCTGGCAGATAGCTTGCGGGCACAGGGCGCTAAGGTTTCAGCGGTTGCATTGGATGTGTCATCCAAAGACAGCGTGCATGCCTGTTTCGAGCAGATCGGCGCTTGCGACATTGTGATTAATAACGCAGGCGTCACCGTCACTCGTGCCTTGCTGGATCAGACCGAAGAAGATTGGGATAGCGTGATCGACACCAACCTCAAAGGGGGTTGGTTAGTAGCGACCGAAGCGGCGCGTCGATTGCGTGATGCCGGTCGTGGTGGCAGCTTCGTCAACATCGGCTCGGTGCTTGGTGAGCGAGTCGCAGCGGGTGTCGCACCCTATGCAATCTCCAAGGCGGGTGTGGTGCAAGCCACCAAGGTGATGGCGCTGGAATTGGCGCGCTACAAAATTCGTGTCAACGCGTTGTTGCCGGGTTATGTGGTCACCGATTTAAATCGCGATTTCCTCGAAAGCGAACCCGGGCAAAAACTCCGTATGCGGGTACCCACGCGTGAGTTCGTACAAATCACCGATCTGAATGCGCCTCTGCTGATGTTGGTGTCTGATGCTGGCGCCGGTATGACGGGTGCCTGTATTGCAGTGGATCGTGGCCATTTGGTGAGCACCCTATGAATGCAGATCGTCAAGCGCACCTGCAAACATGGTTGCGGCAGCAGGGACATATCGGCGCCACACCGCTGGAAGTTAAGCCGCTGACGGGTGGTCAATCCAACCCAACCTATTTGCTGAGCAGTGGCGAGCAGCAGCTTGTGCTGCGCAAGCAGCCTGACGGGCCCTTGCTCAAATCAGCGCATGCGATCGACCGTGAGTATCGCGTCATCGCTGCATTACGCAACAGTACGGTCCCGGTGCCGAATGCGCTAGCTTGGTGTGAGGACGCAAGTATTGTTGGTACGCCGTTTTATTTGATGGAATATCTGGCGGGCAGGGTATTTGTTGATCAATCGCTGCCCGGTGTATCGAACGCCGAACGCGAGGCGATCTACCGAGAGATGAATCGTGTGATCGCCGCCCTACATGAAATCGACCCGGACAAAATCGGTTTGTCAGACTATGGTCGACGTGAAGGTTTCGTCGCGAGGCAAGTGGATCGCTGGTCGCGCAATCTGCAAGCCTCACCCTTGGCACCGAGCGAGGATATGGCCTTCATGATGGCATGGCTACCGCAGCATTTGCCAGCCCAAACCCGTAGCGCGCTGATTCATGGCGACTACCGGCTCGATAATTTGATTTTTCATCCGACGGAGTTACGCGTGATCGGCGTGCTGGATTGGGAGCTATCAACGCTAGGCGACCCCATGTCTGACTTCGCCTATCACTGCATGAGCTGGCATATTCCGCATGATTTATGGCGCGGTATTGGCGGCTTGGATCTGCGTGAGCTTGGTATTCCCGACGAGGCGAGCTATCGGCGCTGGTATCTGCAGCGAGTAAGTGGAGAAGCTGCGATTGATGAAGCGACTTGGCGCTTTTATTTGGGCTTTAACTTGTTTCGTATGTCGGCCATCTTGCATGGCATCGCCGAGCGTGCGCTGCAGGGTAACGCTAATGCTGATGATGCAGTCGCTACCGGACGTAAGGCGGCACCACTGGCGACCCTGGCACGGCGTCTGGTAGAGACGGCCAGCATCTCGGCATGAGGTACATTTTTTGACGCGTTCGTAAGCTAGAATCAGTATCTGCACAAACAGATATCTGATCAAAGTCCGAACGTGAGCAGCCCGATTTCCGACCGCATTGATGCCTTCTGCCGCCAGCGTCGCGTACAGGCAAGCTCGCTGATCGTCACGATCTTTGGGGACGCGGTCCTGCCACGCGGTGGGCGTGTGTGGCTAGGTAGCCTGATTCAACTACTCGAGCCGATGCAGCTCAACGAGCGATTGGTGCGCACCTCGGTGTTTCGCTTAGTGAAGGACGGCTGGCTAAGTGCCGAGACCGTGGGACGACGCGCCAACTATGCGCTTACCCCTTGGGGGCGGCGTCGTTTCGAAGAAGCCGCCAGCCAGATTTATGCCGCGCATGCGCCGGTTTGGGATAAACGCTGGCGCATGATGCTGGTGGTTGGCGAGCTCAATACCCGACAGAAGGAGCAATTGCGTCGTACTTTGTTCTGGAAAGGCTTTGGCCTGATCGGGTCGAACTGCTTTATCCATCCCGGTGTCCAGCTTGGTGAAGTTATCGACGCCTTGTCCGCAGAAGGCTTGCAAGCTTTGCTGCCGCAACTAGTACCGATGATGGCGGAAGATTTTCAGTCGGCCCACGCGGCCTCAGACGCGGATTTGGTGACGCGTGCTTGGGACCTCAGTGCGCTGGGCCAATCGTATGCAGAGTTTGTTGCGATGTATTCCCCGATCCTAGCCCATGCTCAAATCGTTTCAGTTACCGATGATGAGCAAGCGTTTTTGTTGCGCATGCTGTTGATTCACGATTACCGGCGTTTGCTATTGCGTGACCCCGAGTTGCCCGATGCCTTACTGCCCAAGGATTGGTCGGGGCGACAGGCGAGGGTACTTTGCAAAGAACTCTATAAACAGATCGAGGCTGCGTCGGAGCGGTATCTTGATAAGACGCTATGTTTGGCAGACGGTGCTCATTTACAGCTTTATCCCTCCCTCGGCGCACGGTTTGTCGAGGCACATCTTTCACCGTTCATCAAAACTTAGCCTCACACTGGTGCTCAGCGCCCGCGCTTGGCAGCTCAGCACGAAACCCTGCGCCATCTCATCCGCTTCCAGCGTGAAGTTTTTATCCATCGATACCTCGCCCTCCATCAGCTTGGCGCGGCAGGTACAGCACACGCCGCCTTTGCAGGCGTAGGGTAGATCCAACCCGGCTTCAAGCGCAGCATCGAGCAGATGCTCATCGGCGCTCACCGCAATCTCATGCTGCTTGCCGTCCAATACCACGGTCAGTGCAATATTTTTATGGGCTGATTTTTCTTGTACGGATTTATCGGTATCTGCTTGTACTTTAGCGGCCGCTACCGGGCCGGAGCTGAAGCGTTCGGCATGCACCCGATCCGCCGGCACACCGGCTTCAAGGAGAGCAGCTTCGGTAGCGACAATCATCGCCTCTGGTCCGCAGATGAATACCTCATCCATACTTCTGACGGGCAGTAGCGAGGCGACAAGGGCGCGTACCTTGTCACCATCAATCCGACCCTGCAATAGCTCGACCTCTTGCGCTTGTCGTGACAGCACATGAATCAGCGTCAGGCGATCCGGGTAGCGGTCTTTCAGATCCTGTAATGCTTCATTGA
>JAIXQV010000086.1 GCA_027485535.1 Oxalobacteraceae bacterium
CATCGCAGCAGCGAGCTGGCCGGCGGGCGCTAACTATATCGGCTACCTGTTGGGCGCACCTCTGTGCACGTTTCAACCCGCGCTCTGGGCGCGATGGTCTTGGCCAGCGCTCGCTGCATCCACCATGGTCAAAGTCGGTCTCACGCTGACCTGCGTACTCACCGCTGCAATGGCCATCGACATCAACTCGGTGTGGCCGGCGCTACGCTTTATCACCGGCATCACGACCGCTATTGGCTTTGTCTACACCTCGACCTGGTGCCTCGCCTATCTGTCACGCTTGAACCGGCCCACTGCGGGTGGCATTGTTTACATGGGTCCGGGTATTGGCATCGCTTGTAGCGGATTATTGGCCAGTGTGATGGTGCAAATGGCATGGCCTGCTAGCTGGGGGTGGATAGCGTTCGCGGTACTGGCGCTGATGATCACGGCACTGGTGTGGCCGGTATTTCGTCATGATGACGATTTGCACACGCCGATTGCAGCGCATGCTACCGGCGCTGCTGCTGCAGGCGGCACAACCACCGAGAAAGCTACGCTGGTGATTGCCTACGGCTTAGCCGGTTTTGGTTACATCATCACAGCGACATTCCTACCAGTGATAGCACGTGCAGCGCTACCGGGCTCGGTTTGGCTGGATCTATTTTGGCCCTTGCTCGGTGTCGCAGTTGCCTGCGGCGCTTTGATCGCCTCGCGTATTCCCGCACGTATTGATCAGCGCAGCCTTTTGATCGGCTGCTACCTGATGCAATCCTTGGGCGTAGTGATCGTGAACTGGATACCCACACTCACCGGCTTTGCCATCGGCAGCATCTTGGTCGGTTTGCCGTTTACCGCTATCACATTTTTTGCGATGCAATTAGGCAGGCAACTGCATCCACAATCGGCGCCCGCGATCATCGGCTTGCTATCAGGCGCGTTTGCCTTCGGCCAGATTATCGGGCCACCCGTCGCTGCTGCCATGCTGGCGCGCGCGTCGAATCACGCAACTGGCTTTGCCTGGGCCATTGATGTAGCCGCGGCCTCACTGCTGCTCGGAGCAGGTCTGTACGGCTGGATGATCAAGCGGTTTAGAACCGCATAAATAACGCCAGCAAATCTCACCCGGACCAAGCCTCCACCACATCACCAACAACGCCAGCGGCCTTGTGGTGAAGGCGTCTATTTTTCGAGGGGGGGGTCGTTATACAGCACCGTGATGCTGATACGGCGGTTACGCGGATCTGCGGGGTTTTGCGGGTTAAATGGCGCTGTATCTGCCACGCCTTCAATGCGAACAATACGGCCACTACCAATACCACCGGTCTCGAGCATGCGCCGCGTCGCTTCGGCACGCTCAATTGAAAGTGACCAGTTAGTACGTTCGCTACCCTCGGGGAAAGGCGAACTATCCGTGTGGCCCTTGACCGCCATTTTATTAGGCATGTTTGCTAATGAGCGCGTGACCTCGTTGATCAGTGCGCGCGCGCGTGGGTCCATCGCCGCATTACCGCTGCCAAACATCGAGAAATTAGCTTTGTCGATGATGTCAATTCGTAGACCGGTTTTCTCGCGCGTGAACTGCACCTGATTTTTTAGATCTGCCAAGGTTCTATTGAGCGACAAATTCTCGGTAATCTCTTGCTCGAGCTTGTCGAGTTTTTCTCGCTCCGCTTGCTCTGCGATTTTCTGCTTCTCTGCTTCGCTCAGGTTCTTCCCGTACTTCGGATTCGGTTTGTCATCCGGCGACGTGCCGGCATCTTCACCCTTGCCGCCTTCAGCGCGCGGACTTACCCGCTCAATCAGCGCCTGCTGTTTCGGGTCCATGGGCAAGGTCTCGGGGTCGATAATTGAGCGACCGCCAAACATACCATTCGAGCCCGCCGTCTCACCCGCGCCAGAGACCTTCAGGTCAGTCGGTTGGAAGTATTCTGCGATACCCATACGCTGCTCTTCGGGTGTCGCACCCAGCAGCCACATCAGCAAAAAGAACGCCATCATGGCGGTCATCATGTCGGCCAGCGCAATTTTCCATGCGCCGCCGTGAGCACCCGCGTGCCCCTCTTCCTCGATCTTTTTCCAGATAACCGGCGGTTTAGGCTCCTCCGCCACCTCGGCGGGCGGGGCGTCCGGCGCACCCTCTTCCGGGGGCGCGGCTGCGGCTTCGTCTTCTGGTTTCTTCTCTTCTTCTGCCATGGTCGGACTAGGGGTGAGCAAGGCCGCGCTCGCGCGGCAAACGCTTTATGAATCGACAGCAGTGGCTCAGGCTACAGTCTTGATTGGGGAAATATAAATGAATCAGCCAGCTACGTCGATGAACTCCTGATAACTTTAGGAACAAAGATAATTATTTGAAAACTATTTATATAGGCCCGACAAAATACCGCAGGCACATTTAATGCTGCAGCTGAATGGGTAGTGTCGGTTGGCAGACAGCAGCACACCTGACTAGGCGGTTCGCTGTCGCGGTTAGAGGTAACGGTTAGAGGTAACGGTTAGAGGTAATGGTTAGAGGTAATGGTTAGAGGTGGTAGTGCGATGAGATTGTGTCGGAGCAGCAGTCGACGCATCTGAGTGCTAGTGCAGTGACGTCGATTAGCTGTTGCTTGCTCCGCAGTTCGGGTTTAATTTCTTCATTCAGTAAGGAGGGACCGAGCATGGATTTTCAACCGTATATTCGCGCCAGCTGGGAAATCGTGATGGAATGCGAGAATCGTAGCAAGGTTCATCTCGACGAAGAGCTCGAGGCCTATCTGGTCTACATGGTTGCGCGAAATTTTCGTAATCCTGATTTTCCGCCTGACGTGATCTGCCTGGAATTCACGAAAGCACGGACACGCGATGATTTTCGACAGATCGGTGATAGCTGCTTAATCGTCGATGCCTGGGATGTACGACGCGCCCGACTCACCAGTCAAGATTATTACGAGAAGCTCGGTCAAGCAGCATATGCCTATGCAGCGATGGCCACACGACCGATTGATGAATTATTTCAACGCATCGCCCGTGAGTTCTCCTGTTTATCAAAAGTACTCGCCGGTGTGAAACCGCAATTGGATAGCGCAAGATCACGGGTTTTCAACTGATTGCAGCGGTAGCGCGCACACTGAAGTGCACCGTCAGTGCGCGCTACAATAGCGGCTTTTATTGAGCGACGATCATCATGAAATACCTGCACACCATGGTTCGCGTCAGCGACCTTGACGCCTCCATCAAGTTCTACCGCGATGCACTGGGCCTTGAAGTCTTGCGGGCACAAGAATATCCCGGCGGGCGGTTCACACTGGTTTATCTCGCCGCACCGGGCGATGAAGAGGCGCAAGTCGAACTCACGTACAACTGGGACCCGGAAGAACTCGGTGGCGCACGTAACTTCGGTCACCTTGCCTATGCGGTTGATGATGTGTACGCACTGTGCGAACGACTTCAATCACACGGCGTCACCATTCTGCGCCCACCGCGCGATGGCCGTATGGCGTTTGTCCGCTCGCCCGACAATATCTCGATTGAGTTATTACAGCGAGGGCAGCCGCTACCGCCGGCAGAGCCATGGATTTCTATGCCCAACACCGGCAACTGGTAATCTAACTCTCATTCAAAATGTCGCTGGCGTTGTTGGCGGCAACTTGCCGTACGTCGTGTACTGTCTGCGTTGCCGCCGTCTAGCCAGCGCTCGCATCAATTTTTGATGCTCATTTTGATTAAGAGTTTTTAATTTTTTTCAAAATGTCGCTGGCGTTGTTCAAAAGTTTTCATCGACTCGATGGAAACGAGAATACGGCGCCCTCTCGCACACCCGCCGAAGGCCAGCGCTGCGTGATGGCTTTGCGTCGTGTGTAGAAGCGCACCCCATCCGGGCCGTAGGCGTGCAAGTCGCCAAACAACGAACGCTTCCAACCACCAAACGAGTGATACGCCACCGGTACAGGTAGCGGCACATTCACTCCGACCATCCCAACTTGAATGTTGTCAGTGAAGTAGCGCGCTGCTTCACCATCACGCGTGAAGATGCAGGTGCCGTTTCCGTACTCATGCGCATCAATCAAATCCATACCCTCTTGTAATGAGGCGACTCGAACGATGCCTAGCACCGGACCAAAGATCTCTTCCAGATAAATCGTCATGTGCGGCTTCACATGATCGAACAAACAAGGGCCAAGGAAGAACCCATCCTCATGCCCGCTGACCTTGATGCCGCGTCCATCAACTACCAGCTTGGCACCCTCAGCGACACCGGTATCGACATAGCCCTTGACCTTCTCGAAGTGAGCGCGGGTAACGAGTGGGCCCATATCGCTCTGCGGGTCTGTGCCGGGACCGATGCGCATACGTGCGATCTCGGCTTTCAAGCCTTCGATCATTTTGTCGGCGGTATCATCACCCACCGCCACGATCAGCGGCACTGCCATACAACGCTCACCACAAGAACCATAAGCAGCCCCCATCATCGCGCTCACAGCGTTCGCAATATCAGCGTCGGGCATGACAATCGCGTGATTCTTAGCACCACCCAGCGCTTGCACGCGCTTACCATTCGCGCAGCCAGTGCCATAAATCGCTTGCGCGATCGGCGTGGAGCCTACAAACGAAACCGCTTGTACGCGCGCATCGGATAGCAGTACATCAACCGCTTCCTTGTCGCCGTTCACCACATTCAGTACGCCCGGTGGCAGACCCGCCTGCAAGGCGAGTTCAGCAATCATCATCGCTGACGAGGGATCACGCTCGGACGGCTTGAGAATGAAGGTATTTCCACAAACAACCGCCATTGGCCACATCCACAGCGGCACCATCGCAGGGAAGTTGAACGGTGTAATACCTGCGGTCACGCCAAGCGGCTGAAACTCGCTCCAGGCATCGATACCCGGCCCGACATTTTTGCTGTGCTCGCCTTTCAGCAGCTCCGGTGCATAACTCGCGTATTCAACATTCTCGATACCACGCTGCAGTTCACCCATGGCATCAGCCAATACCTTGCCGTGCTCTTCGGTAATCAGTGCACAAATTTTGTCGGCGTTTTGCTCGAGTAGCTCCTTCAGTTTGCTCATCACACGCGCCCGCTTCAGAGGTGGTGTGGCACGCCATGCCGGATAAGCCGCTTGCGCAGAAGCGATGGCCAGCTCGACTGTCTTAGCATCAGCCAGCTGTAGCGTACGAATCGCTGCACCAGTCGCGGGGTTGTAAACAGCTTGCGTACGCGTGCCGCCATGATGCGCGACACCTTGAATCAGGTGAGGAATAGTTTGCATGATTAAGGAAAGAATTGAGGGAGATACTTCAGGGGTCGAGCGCGTTAAACGCCTCCCCGAGCGCGTCGACTAAGCTATCGATTTCTGCTTCGGTTGAGATAAAGGGTGGTGCTAATTGCACCGTATCGTTGGCATAACGCACATAGAAGCCCTGCTTCCACATCATCATGCCCACTTCATACGGTCGCTTGGCCGGCTCACCCGGCGCAGCGGCCAAAGTAAATCCGGCCGCGAGTCCGAAGTTACGAATGTCGGTCACATGCTTGCAGCCACGCAGCGCGTGGACTTTTTGTTCAAAGTAGGGTGCGAGCGACTTGACGCGCTCAACTGCCTGCTCTCGCTCGAGCAAATCAAGTGTCGCGAGTGCCGCTGCGCACGCAACCGGATGAGCCGAGTAGGTATACCCATGCGGGAATTCGACCAAATAATGCGGCGCATCGGCATGCATGAAGGTGTCATAAATCTCGGGCTTCACCACGACCGCGCCGAGTGGCTGCACACCATTGGTAATCTGCTTGGCGCAATTCAGAATATCCGGGGTCACACCAAACGCTTGCGCACCTGTCCATGCACCTGAGCGACCAAACCCAGTGATCACCTCGTCAAAGATCAGCAAGATATCGTGCTGATCACAGATCTCACGCAAGCGCTGCAAGTACCCAACGGGTGGCACGACGACACCCGCAGAGCCCGAGAAGGGTTCAACGATCACCGCAGCGATATTCGATGCATCATGCAGGTTGATCAGACGTAGCAGATCATCTGCCAACTCTGCGCCGTGCTGCGGCATGCCACGCGAAAATGCATTCTGCGGGAGCTGAGTGTGCGGGAGATGATCGGTTTCGACGCCTTGTCCAAACAGCTTTCGATTGCCAACAATACCGCCCACCGAGATCCCACCGAAGTTCACCCCGTGGTAGCCCTTCTCGCGACCGATAAAGCGGGTCTTGGAGCCCTTGCCTTTTGCGCGCCAATACGCGCGCGCCATTTTCAGCGAGGTATCCGCCGCTTCAGAACCTGAGCCTGTGAAAAATACATGCCCCAAACCTGCCGGCAAAAAATTTTGCATGCGATTTGCCAGCGCAAATGATTGCGGATGCCCGAACTGAAACGGTGGCATGAAATCCAGCGTGCTCATTTGACGGCTAACCGCTTCAATTAACTCTGGACGACGGTGACCCAGCCCGGTACACCACAAGCCCGACAGACCATCAAAAATACGGCGACCATCGGCATCGGTGTAATAAGCGCCATCGGCTTCCACC
>JAIXQV010000272.1 GCA_027485535.1 Oxalobacteraceae bacterium
GCAAATCACGCCATCCAAACCTTGCTTGCGCGCCTCGTCAGCTAATGCCTGTTCAAACGAAGTGATATAGCTGACCGCGTTTTTAACTTTCAGCTTGAGGTATTGCGATAAGGACCAGTAAGGTAGACCGACACGCGCCCGCCAATTGTTGTAGTACTGGTTGAATTTCAGAATCATGGTGTAGAGCGAATCGCCCACGTAGGCCAGCCACTTGGCACAGGCAATCACGCCATCGAAGCGATCACCATGCAGCACTAGCAGCTTGCGGCCATCGGCGGTCTTATGGACTAATTCATCACGGATCTTGATGCCGCCGAAGTCGAGCCCGATGAACTGCCGAACGGACTCATCATGGTTGCCCGGCACGAAAATGACTTTGGTCCCTTTTCTGGCCTTCTTCAGAACCACTTGAACGACATCATTATGGGTTTGGTGCCAGTACCAGCGACGTTTTAGCTGCCAGCCGTCCACGATATCGCCGACCAAATACAGCTTGTCGGATTCAGTTGCTTTCAGGAATTCCAGTAAGCGCTTGGCTTGGCATCCACTGGTACCAAGGTGGATATCGGAGATGAAGATGGTTCGGAATCGGAGCGGAACTGGTTTATGAAGCGGGTGCTTCATTAGCTTCTTTTTTTGTTTTAATTCTGAGAAAGCTTCTCGTTGGTTCATTCATGCTCTCCGGTACACGGTGAGCGCAGATTAGCAATAAATTACTTCATCACCGTGACCGTTATATGTCGGTTGTGTGACATTCCATCAGACCAGATCGGCGCCAATCGGACCACCATCGTCACGCGTGATCACAATCGTGGCAGAGCGTGGTCGCGTATCGCCACCCGCCGGCCAATGACTGAGATAGGTATTGGGCTTGGTGATATCAAAGCCCTTGCCATTGGTCGTCTCACCAGGGTGCTGGATATTGACAAACAGCGCTCGGCCATCCGGTGATTCGGCTAAACCCGTGATCTCGCAATCTACCGGGCCAACTAAAAATCGGCGCAGCGTATCTGGTGTGGCTTCGGCGCCGACGTGGGTACGAATATTTTTTTGCTGATCACCCTCGCGGCTGATGACCTCGCGCTGACTGCCATCGCCTACTGCACCTGGTATGGCGGCCAACAGCATGCAGTTGCTGGTATCCGCGTAGGCATTGTCATCCGTCTCTATCCACAGCAAGCCGCTTTGTGAGAACCAGAGCCCATCCGGCGAAGAAAAATCATTACTTGCATCGAGACCGGAGAGGTTAACGTTATCGCGATCGGCACTCTCGCGAGCCGCGAACAGGAACACATCCCATTTGAATCGTGTGGCGCCTTGGCTGCCATCCTGCTCTGCCCAGCGGATGATATGTCCATTGACGTTGCCACGACCTTGTTTGCCAGCTTTGGGGTCTTTGTAGAAGCGCGGATTGGCGGCATCTAGTTGGTTGAAGTCGCGCGAAGGGTTGTAGGTGAGGGTCATGTAGACCTCGCCATTCTGTGGATTCACCGCGCCCCATTCGGGCCTGTCCATTTTAGTGGCTCCAGCCGCGTCGGCTGCCAAGCGGGCATGGACCAGCACATCTGCCTGGTCCGAAAAAGGATATGTCGCATTCTTGCTGTCGATACTGTTTTGCCCCAGGCTCAGCTCAAGCCAATCACCGCTACCGTCGGCGTTAAAGCGTGCGGCATACAGACGGCCGTCATCAAGGTACTTGTCGCCTGCCGCGATTCCTTTACTGGCATCTGCAGGATCCCAGACTTTGGCAGAAACAAATTTGTAGATGTACTCACCCCGTGCATCACAGCCCATATACCAAACCAAAGGCTGACCAGGGCGCACCGGGCCCGGCCAGGCACCCTCGTGGGCAAAGCGACCGAGCGCGGTACGTTTCTTTGGTGCGACATCCGGATTGAAAGGATCAATCTCGACCACCCAGCCAAAGGTATTCGGCGCGTGGCGGTAGTCATCGCTACCATCGGCAGAAGAGCCCGTCACCGAGGCATCCCAGCGACTGAAGCGTTGATCATGACCATCGGGGCTGGCAGTTGCCCACAGCTCGCGCCCATTACCCGCCAGGTTATAGCGTTTCAATGCAGTAAGTTGTTGCGGACTACGTTTTGCGTCATCGACTGCAAGACGTCGAAAATAGCCAGCCCAGTTTTCTTCACAGGTGAGATAGGTTCCCCATGGGGTGTGCCCATTAGCGCAGTTACCGAGCGTGCCGCGCGTGCGCTTACCGGTGGGCGAGTAGCGCGTGATCATGAGCGGGCTGCCGGCAGCAGGACCACTGATCTCTATCTCGGTCATGGTGGTGATGCGACGATTGCGTGGTGAGCTAGTGTCTACTTCAAAGCTACCCGCTTTGCGGCGAACTTCGACCACGCTGACGCCGTGCGCCAGCATTTCCTTGAGTACTTCGCCATCGACCGTACGTTTGCCGTCGACAATCGTTTGCCCGTTCGGGTGAAGAAACGCGCTGGTGATCGCTTCATGGTTGACGCACAGTAGACCACGATCGGCAGATTTTGCATCCCACCGGCCGTTGGCAGTCATGCCAAAGAAATGCATGCCATCGTTATGGTCACCGGCGCGGCGAGCAAAACTGCTCGCCTCATCCGCGCCAGTGTTGGTGTAGGCCGGAATACCCGCTGCAATTGGGTCGCCCGTGGCGAGCAACCTCTTGTACGAGTAACCGGCAGGTAGTCGTACCAAGTCATCCAGACCTTTGGCAACTGCCTTGAAATTCAGCCGAAGTTTAGGCGCCGCCGCATGTGCCTCGCTTGAGCCTGATGCCGCAAGGCTACCCACACCGAGGTAACTTGCGCTGGCTGCTGCCAGTGAGCCCTTGAGTAAACCGCGTCTCGAAAATCTCTGTTGAAGGACATCCTCAAAACTAGTCAGGGTCGAGCTGTCCTTGGGCTTATGCATATGGCGCTGTTAGCTGAAGTTATTTGTGTTTCTTAGGGCGACCCGCACGAAGCGGCGTGAGTGCAGCTTGCGCTGCCTTGAGTTTCTTCATGCTCAGTGCCGCTAATTGTGCAACGCCGATACGGAGCAATTCGCTCTTTTTGATGGCGATGCCGTCAGCATGGCAGGCTTTTTTCACCTGAGCTAGCAACGCATATTCTTGCGCTGGCATGGTGAAGCTATCGCGCACCAGTTTAGGCTTTTTGGGTTTGTCTACCTTACTGATTTTTGGCTTGGCGATCTTCGGCTTCACTTGCTTTGTCTGCTTGGCCGCTTTTGTCGGCTTAGTTTTGTCGGCCGCCTTGGGCGTGCCTTTTGTCGCTTGCTGAGTTTTTGCAGATTTGCGAACGACTTTCTTAGCGGATGTTTTTGTTTTTGCGGCAGGTGACTTTTTAGCTGCACTTTTCTTGATGGCTGGTGATTTCTTCATCGCGGGCTTGTCTGCGACCGGGAGCTCCTCTGCGGCCGCGGTGGGGGTGGCGGTATTTAGCATCTCGCATCTCCTTCAAGGCAGTCACCCATCAGATTTGGGCGTAAAAATAATATAAATCATTTCTTTTAATGACACAAATGTGACAAACCAATGTTTCGTCGTGGCTGGTCGGGCAGGGCAGGGCTATCGGCGAAGCGAAAGCAGAGGCTAGCAAAAGGACGCGGGTCACACGATTGTCACTGCTCAGTCACTGAATTGAAAATTGTTGCGGATACATTCCACCCCCATGACGAGGAGGAGTGTTTATGCGCTTGATCACAGTCAGTTCCGATGGAAAGGCAAACTTTCCGAAGTTGAGCCTGAGTATCGCCAATACCCAAGAGCACATCAGGGAAGTGCAGCGATTGCGGTACAAAGTCTTCGTTGAAGCGACCGGCCTACAAGCCCTACAAAATTCCGATGGCTTGGAGTGTGATGAATTCGATGAATTCTGTGACCACCTGATCGTACGCGACACCCGAACGGGTGAAGTCGTTGGTACCTACCGGGTTCTCACTCGTCAGGGCTTGAAGAAGACGAAGACTTTTTATTCCGAAAAAGAATTTGATCTCGGAAAGCTGTCACCTATTCGAGACTCGATCATTGAAGCAGGGCGTGCCTGTATACATCCAGAC
>JAIXQV010000133.1 GCA_027485535.1 Oxalobacteraceae bacterium
CGCATGGCGCAGGCGATGGGTTTGCCGGCACATGATGATGCGGCTGCTGCCGCTGAGGCTATTGCGCAGGCGATCACCCAGCGCAATCAGCAGCTCGGCCTCCCTTCGGGCTTGGCCGCACTCGGGCTATCTAGCGATCATTTCGATCACATCATTCATGGCGCGCTAGCGGATCACTCGCATAAAACCAACCCTCGTCTTGCCAGCCCTGAGGATTACCGTCACATGCTGCAGGAATCGATGGTCTTGTTCTGAAAATCCCTTTGCAGTCGGGGGATATAGAGGGAAATTCGCCTTTCCGCAAAACCAGCTGTCGGGGTAGGATTCGTCATCAGGGTCGATAGCGTTAATTATCGATTCAATAATACAACCCAGCCAATGGGGGAGACGATGAACGATCACGCCGAGCTGTCTGCCATACAGCTAAATCAGCATTTATTGAGTAATGGTGAATCGAGGCCATTACCGACCATTCCGACCTTTGCCACGCTCGAAGAAGAGCGACTACACCGCAAGCAGCGACTGGCCGGTGCGTTCCGATTGTTCTCGCGCTTTGGGTTTGATGAGGGTGTGGCCGGGCATATCACCGCGCGCGACCCCGAGTTCACCGACACCTTTTGGGTGAATCCGTTCGGCGTTCATTTCAGTCAGATCAAGGTCTCCAATTTGATTCGCGTCGATCACCACGGCAGTGTGGTGGAGGGCGATTATCCGGTGAACTGCGCGGCGTTTGCGATTCATTCAGCGGTGCATACGATGCGGCCGGATGTGAACGCTGCAGCGCATACCCATTCGCCGTACGGCCGTGCCTGGTCGACCTTGGGTAGAACGCTGGACAGCATCACGCAGGATGCCTGTGCGTTCTATAACGACCACGCGGTCTACGACGATTTTGGTGGTGTTGCGGTCGATGTTGATGAGGGTGTTCGCATTGCCCGCGCGCTGGGCGACAACAAAGCAGCCATCTTGCAAAATCACGGCATCTTGACTGCGGGGCAAACAGTTGATGCGGCTGCATGGTGGTACATCTGCATGGAACGTAGCTGTCAGGTGCAGTTGCTGGCTGAGGCAGCGTCACATGGCAAGCCCTTGAAAACCATCGCACCCGCGTCTGCGCAGCAGAGTTATGACATTGTCGGCTCGCCCTACGCCGGTTGGTTTCAGTTTCAGCCGCTGTATGCGCGAATACTCAAAGAGCAGCCGGATTTTCTGGATTGATAATCTGCGCGTGAGGTTGCTGGGGCACGGAACTCTCGCGTGTTAGAACTTGTGGCACGTTTGATCAGTATAGAAACTAGAGCGCCGGGTGATTAGCGGATAATTTCGGTTTGCCATTGCCGCCGCACTTCAGTTATTTCAATTAATACAACTAAAATTGATGGAGGAAGTTTAATGAAGTCCCTGCTTGCTACGCTATTGCTGTGCTCTGCATCGCTCGCTTTTGCGCATTGTCCTAATGCGACTGTGTGTGAAATGAAGGCGGTTGATTCTATGATGACCGACACTAAGCTCGAGGGTGCGTCGCTGGAAAAAATAAAAACCATGCGTGCTGAAGGGCAAAAACTGTACGACGAGGGTCGTGAATCCGAGGCGCTAAAGCTGCTGAAAGAGGCGCGCAAAATGTTGAAAGACGCAGCTTCCTGATTATTACGCGCGTTACGGACTGTTTTTTCTCGTATAACGGTCGACAATACGACTAACCACAATTGAGGCGGGTGCTTGCTGCTGGTTTCCCGCCAAGATTGTCCAGAGAATCGGCTCGCATTGAGGGCGGGCGATTGTGGCGCAGCTGGTCTGGCCTCGGGCAGCGAGGAAATGCCCGGTCCATTCGAACTGCGCCTGTGTGTGATATTGGAGAGAATAAAATGAAAAAAATGCTTGGATTTACCCTGCTGGCGCTTTCCGGCCTCGTGTTCGCTGGTGACAATGGCGGCGAAGCGCCGCGCAACAAGCCTTTCATCATGGTAGATACCAGCATGGAGAAAGACGCATACACTTCGCTTGCGAACGAGTACGTCAACGTCAACCTGACCATGGGTGTTAAGACCCCGTCCAAGACCGAGTTCTCGGTAAAAGTGGGTGCGAGCGCAAAGGATGTGGCGAATTCAACGGCTGACAAGCTGACCAACAATATTGAAGTGAAGATTAAGCAATCCTTTGACATCGGTGCTTTCTTCTTGCCCTATGTCGCGGTTCGTCTGGGCGAGAAATTCAATTCCGACACAGCGCATTTCACTCACTACGCATTTGACGCCGGGCTGAAGTTGCCTCTGTCGGAGAATCTCGCGCTGGATATAGGGGCACGTTATCGAAATGCTTTCGAGTCCGTAGAGAAGTACCGTAGTACGCGTTTTCATGCGATGGCGCTGTATGACATCGACAAATCCAATACAGTCGGTCTGCGCTATACCCAAAGCGATGCACAATCCTATACGGAAGAACGCAAAGGCTGGCGCGTACATTACCAGCGCAATTACTGATCTACGCGTTCTACAGTAAAAACCCGGCTAACCTAGCCGGGTTTTTTTATACCTGCGCGCTTAATGCTAGATCGAGATGAGTCGTTCGCACCAACGGAGTGACCTGTTCGCTACTTTGAGATCAATAGCGCGTAATCAACATCACCCGGAAGTTGATCGGTTCGATCGGGTGAAACACCCGGTAGGTGCCATCCGGTAAGGGCGTTGTTGAACCGGGGGGTGTGTAACTATCTACCGCATAATCAATCGCAGACTGTTTGCTATTCAGTAGGTTGAACCCGATGAACTCAATTCGAGTGTCGTTGCTGACGCGGTAGCCTAGTTTGCCGTTTAGCGTTGTTGTGCCATTTGACCGCAGTGCGTTATCTCCCGTCAGTGGGCGCGGTCCGAAGTGCCTCAACTGAAGTGAGCCGCTATAGGCGCCACCATCGTCCACAATCGCAGCGATTGAGGCAACGCCCTCCACAGCGCCGGGTATGTAGTTGCCCTCATCAGCTGTATCACGGAAACGTGCGCGTGCAATGGCGTAGTCCGCGTCAATCGTCAACCAGCGGTTTGCCTTGAAATAGTTATTGAATTCAAAACCGGTGCGGCGGCTTCGCCGACCAGAGTCTTCGGTACGGCCAGCGTCACCGATGTAGATGATCTCGGAGGCATTGTCCAACTGGAAGATAGCGAGGGTTGTTTGCAGCCCGTCGATGATCTCGGTTCGTACACCGACTTCCTGCCCAAAGGTCCGTACTAAACCATTAGCACGTATACCGCTGCCAATAGTCACCCCGCGGGCATCATTCGAGTGGTAGCCATTACCAGCACTGTAGTAGTACTCAGTTTTTTTCCATGGTCCAAATACCAGGTTGAGTTTGGGGCTAGCGATGAAATCATTTACCGTCGCGGTGTTATTGACGCCAGTGAGTGATGTCTCTAGGCTGGTATTGGCGAAGCGAAAGTAGTCGCCTCGTACACCAGCGACTGTGCGGAACCAGTCACTCCAATGCACATGATTTTCTGCATAGACGCCGATACTGCTTTGCCCGATGCGGTCCCGGCGGCATTGCTCAGTGACAGTTGGATCTGACGGGTCACCAATTTGGCACGCAATGCGAGTACGCTGCCGTGAGCTGAATAAACCATTTTGAATCTGATCATGTTGAATCTGCACGCCAAGGGTATTTGCGGCTTCTTTACCTAAGCCACTCATATTGAGCGTGCGTGAGGCATTAATGCCAGACGTCACACGACTATCACGTTGGTTGAACTGACTATTGGCACCGTACTCGAAGTTTGAGTACAAATCCAAATAGTTGTTGATGACATAGGCTTGCACCAAGGTGCTGCTATCAGCGTCAGCGCTGCGCCACTCTCCCGACAAACTGTAGCGGTGAGCCCAAGCGCCGGACGATTTGTCCATGGCGCCCCAGCGAGAAATCAGCCCCTGCTTATACTCATTCCAGGGGATTTGGTCGGTAGAATTCCATCGACCCGAGTAGGCCATGGCGGTCAAGTTAAAGCCGTTGGATTGACCACCTTGTGCGTAGCGGAGCAATCCGTTGAGCTTGTTGTAGTTGTCCGGGTTGTCCCAGGGGCCGTCATAGTGAGATAGCTCCAATGCGTAGAGCAGATTTCCATCTTTGAATTTTGGTGCATCCGCCAGCAAGGTTCTATAAAAGCCGTTCTGCCCCAGCCCGAAGCTCGCAAGACCGCTTTCAATTTTGTTGGTGTAGTAGATATTGGCTGAGCCTGCATTCGCAAAATCACCATCCGCCGCATAGTAAGGACCTTTACGGTAATGAATGGACGAGATCAGTTCCGGTATCAGCGGATTCAGATCAGCCCAGCCTTGGCCATGCGCATGGCTACGTTGGTTGATCGGCATGCCATCAAGCGACATTTTGAAATCGATGCCGTGATCGAGATTGAAGCCTCTTAAGAAGTATTGATTGGCTTTGCCATCGCCACTGTGTTGGCTAACGATCAGCCCGGGAACAACTTCAAGTAGTTCGCCGGTACGGGCGACGACGCGGTTTCGAATTTGAAATTGGCCAGCGACGCCTTCACTTGCACTATCGGCGATGCCAATCAGACTGTAGCGTGAGGCAGAAACCTCGACCTCAGGCAAGCTTCGCACATCGTCTGCAGCGGCGCGCGTGGCGATCGCTGATAGGGCAATCAAAGGTAATGACAGTAGTCGGGACGAGATCAACGCGATACTCCAATCAAACGGTTTGCGTTGATACGCGTAACCAGGTGTTGTGAAAGTCCGGAAAATAAATAGCGCAGCATGATAACAATGTTCTTGCCGCTGCCCTTGTTGCCGGCATACGCACCAGCATGGAACATAGCGGTGCTTTGATCATTTCAAACTGTTAACGGCAAGCTTGCTGCGCGTGTGCGTGCATCATGATGCACCGCATCAATCCGCAAGAATTGACTGAAAAAAATGTTGCTTTGTGGTAAAACATCGTTCGGACCCAATTGTTTGTCGAAAGCGGTTCGCTCTACCCAAAGTTCGTTTAAAAACAAATACTTTCCACCCAACTCGGAGATTTGTGATGCGCTTTATCCCCACACTACTTGCTGCGCTGTTGGCGGCAGGCGTTGGATCGGTCGCTATGGCCGACACAGCTGACGTCAAGACCCAAACTATTGTCGAGGTGAAGAAGAAGGGTGCTCATTGCGAGCAAGACCCGAACTGCTTCAACCGTTATCACCCAGCGATCAAGCCGGTAGCACGTGCGAAGCCGGGCGATCTGATCGTCGTGCATACACGTGATGCGCTCGATTCGAACCTGAACATCAACTCGAAGCCAAAAGATGTCACGGCGATCGACGTTAACCTGATTCACCCGATGACCGGCCCGATTCATATCGAAGGCGCGAAGCGTGGTGACGTTCTGGCGATCAAACTGATCGACATCAATCCGAACGAATATGGTTACACCACGATCATCCCGGGCTTTGGCTTCTTGCCAGATCTGTACACCGAGCCGTTCGTCGCTAACTGGAAGCTGAACCGTGTCGAGGCAGTTTCGGCACAGGTACCAGGTGTTCGTATTCCAATGCGTGGCTTCATGGGTTCGGTTGGCGTTCTGCCAGGCGAGCAGGAAGTCAACGAGTGGTTGGCACGTGAATCGCAACTCGGCGCAGCAGGCGGTGTCGCTTTGCCACCAGAGCCAACCAGCGCGCGTCCTGCAGAAGTTTGCGGTCCGAAGGGCAGCCATAAAGACAAGTGCTTGCGCACCATCCCACCGCGTGAGAACGGCGGTAACATGGACGTTAAGCAAATGGTCGAGGGCACCACGCTCCTGATTCCTTGCTTCATCGACGGCTGCGGTCTGTTCATCGGTGACGTTCACTTCGCACAGGGTGACGGCGAAGTCGCTGGTACCGCTATTGAAATGGGCGCTGTTGTGACCGTGCAGACTGAAATCCGCAAGGGCATGGCATCGATCGTGAAGCAGCCGATGTTTGAAGGCGGCTCGCAGATCAAAGCACTCGAGCCAGATCGCTTCCACGCTGTGGTTGGCTACCCACTGAAGAAGGCTGGCGAAGTGCCACCACAGTGGACCTATCTGGACAGCGAAAAGATCAAGCCGCTGACCAACCTGTCGAACGACGTGACACTGGCAGCGCGTAACTCGCTGATCGCAATGCTGGATTGGCTGCAAGCGACCAAGGGTCTGACCAAAGATCAGGCCTTTGTAGTGACCAGCGTCGCATGCGACCTGCGCATCAGCAACGTGGTAGACGTTCCGAACTACGCGGTAACGACCATCTGCCCGATGGAGATCTTCGACGCGAAGTAATCTTCTCTTAGGGCTCGGGCGGGGCGAAGCACTGAATCGCTCCCCCGAGCTTTTTTCATTCGCGTGCCGGATATGTCGGCGCTGCCAGCACGGTGCTCGAATGAAAAAGGCTCTCTCCGATATCACCATGCAAAGAAGACGATTCATCAAGCAGGCCGCTGGCCTGCTGGCCGGGGGCATTCTGCCGGCCATTAGCCCCTCGCTGTCATTCGCCCACACCCCTTACGCGCAGTGGGATATTTTTCGTAAAAGTCATTTGCAGTTGCTGACCTCACACGCAGATCTTGCGGGTGACGATGTTGGCGATCTGTGGGTTGAAATCTTACGCGCCAAGCTGCCGCTTAGCCGTGCCATGGTGAGTCGTGCGCACGATATGCCGCGCATCGCTGCACTGTTGAAGACGAATCAAAGCAAGCTGGCCGTGCTGTCTTATATGCACGCACGGCTGATGTTTACCGGCTCACCGCCGTTTGAGGACTTCGCGCCGCTGCCTCTCGAGGTTGTGGTGGATGACGGTAAGTATCTGCTCGTCTCGCGCCCCGATCTTCCGCTACACCACGGCTTCCTGATTGCTACCACTCTGATGGGCGAAGCGCAAAAGCTCAACTTGATCGATCCTGGCAAGGGCCGTTTCGGTATGCAGCTGCACGCAGGTGCTCGCGCGTTTTTTAGTGGCGAGAAGCTTGAGATGCCCGCTAACTCATGAAGCAGCTCGTGCGGTACGTCGCTGCCTGTGTACTCATCGCGGGATTCGCAGCAGGGTCTGTGCAGGCACATGATTCGATTAATGCCGAGGCCCGCAAGAACTACATCACCAAGATACAAGAGCTGCAAGCCAGTTCAGCAGCCGCTTCGCCCGCGCCTGTGCGGGCGAAAAGTCTGTATCAACTGGGCGTGACGCTGGACGAGATTCGTGAGCTGTTCAATCAAGACATGATCAGCCACGGTATCGTCAAAGGGCTGGAGACCTCGCTGCTGTTGAATGAGCTGACCCGCATCGGCAGCAAACTCGACGCGTCGCCGAAGACGGGTCTGTATGTGTCACAACTGCAGCATTATCGGGAATCGATTCGACTTGACCCGCGTGCCCCGTATATCGATCACGCGCGCTACATGCTGCTGAAGAGTCATTTCTACGACAGCTTTAGCGACAACCCTCTGGTGCCATTCTCGCAGACCAAAGAAACGCTGGTCGAGATGATTGGTATCGGTGAGGGCTTGCTGAAATCCAAGCATACACAGATCAATGGTGAAGAACTCCGTTTCGTTCTTGGGATCCATTATCTGCAAGCTATCAAGCAGCAGTTGGGCGACAAGGACGAGACCCAGAAAAAGCTGAAGAAGCTGGTGCAAGAGTTGCACAAGGATTACCCGCAAAGCCTCAAGCTACTGACGCTTGAAGCCTTGATGTCCTAAGTCGCTGTAGATTACTTTCATCATGCTTGAATCGCTTCGACTTCTGCTGCGTGATGTTGGCAGTGGCTATGGTTGCTCGCCGCTACGATGCCGCACTGTGCGCTTCGGTCGATGTAATACGTCTGGTTTGCGCCGAATCTGCCTGGGTCTGATGCTGTGGTTCGTGGCAACCGGGTCATTCGCTCATCAGACGGGGAATAGCTACCTCTACCTGCAGCAGGCAGATGGGCAGCTCAAGATTGATCTCGATTTTTATGTGCGCGACCTTGGCAACCTGCTGCAAAAGCCAGGTGCTGAGCCCGAGCCAGCGCCGCCACCCGAAAAAATCCAAGCACTACAAGCCGAGATCACGCAGCTGATCGAGAAGTCTTTGAGTATCGAGGCGGACGACCAGCCACGCGCGTTGAGCTTTGTGCGCCAGACCGTCGTATTGCATAACGATGGTCTGTACGTACGGCAGCAGTTCACCGCGCCTGCCATCGATCAGCAAGCGCGCTTTGTGGTGGTCCGCTACGGTTTCTTCACTCAAAACGATAAGCTCGGACGCGCATTTTTTCGGCTGGCCTTGAATGACGATGAAATCTCATCCGTCTTTGATCAAGCTACAAGTACTCAGCGCTTTGCGCTCGGTGAAACCAAACGTTCCGCGACGATTCTGCTTTTCACCCACGAAGGTGCCAAACATATTTGGGAGGGGCCGGATCACCTCTTGTTTTTGCTGACGCTGCTGCTCCCCGGCTTGCTGTTGTGGGGTGAAAAATCATCTGCAGTGAATGAACCAGTAGCGGCTGGCGGCAACCATCGTTCCGCATGGGTCTTTGCGCTGAAAGTGATCACGGCGTTTACCGTCGCGCATTCGATTACGCTGGCGATGGCCAGTTTCGGTCTGATCAGCCTGCCGGAGAAGTTGATCGAGTCTGTGATTGCGCTCTCGATCATGATCTCGGCTGTGTTGAATCTTCAGCACCGTCTGCGAATTAATCATTGGCTGCTGGCGTTTTCTTTTGGGCTGATCCACGGCATGGGGTTTGCCAACGGATTGAAAGAGCTCGGCCTCTCAGCTTCGTATTTTATCGAGACCCTAATTGCCTTTAATGTCGGTGTCGAGCTTGGTCAGCTGTCCGTAGTGCTGCTGGTCGCCGTGCCCTCGGTGTGGCTTGTGCGTAGCGACGCAGGACGGCAGCGCGTCATGCGCTGGGGTTCGATCGCGGTGCTTGTGATTTCAACGGTTTGGTTCATCGAGCGACTGACTTCGTAAAGTCAGTACTGCCCGCGAATCAAACGTCTTGTTTTGCGCGGCGCTTGAGCAGAATGCGGGCTGAGTTCAGTCCGGTCAGCACCATGATCGGCCATAAGAAGGTGCATACCATCACCCAAAAGACCCGACCACTCAGCGCATCTGCATTTTCTGTTTCGTCGGCTTTGTGCGGTCCTTCGCTGAACAAGTGTCTGACCGGGAAGGTAATCATGCCGAACCCCGCGCCAGCTAATAAAAAGAGGTAGATCGTCATATTCATGGTGGTGTCCTCAATAGTGGTGCTTGTTGGTGGTTCTTGTTAGTGATGCTTGGTAGTGGCGCTCGCTCGTGATGCTCGTTAGTGATGCTGAGTATGGATGCTTAACGCTCGTCTCAACCCAACCGCTGTCGAGGTGTCTGATGTGGCTGCCGGTACTCTGGATAGTTTTCAGTGTCAGTATCACTGTACACCATTGCATGAAAGCTTCGATTGACATTATTAATCGCCCAGTTGTCTCGGCGTCGATGTTTTCAGAATAGCAATCAGCGCGCGAGGCATCTCTTCATGCCGAATGATGCGCAGCCTGGGCTACCATCCGCGCTTGATTGAATTGAAGGATCTGTGACCTATGGAAACAAAAACGCTGACAGTTGTGACCGGTGGCGCCAGTGGTATTGGAGCGGCATGCGTGAGGCATCACGTCGGACGTGGTGATACCGTGATCGTGCTTGATCTCGCCAGCGCTTGGTCAGATCAGAAGGCCAGCAGCCTAGGGGCGAAAGCCTTTTACGACTGCGATGTGCTGGATGATCAGCGTGTACGCGATGTCGCCGATCTCATCGAAGCCGAGCATGGTCCGGTCGACAATTTGATTACCTGCGCGGGCATCTTGCAACGCAAGCTGCCACCCGAAGAATTACCCATGGATCACTGGGACGCAGTGACCAACATCGACTTGCGTGGCACTTATCTCAGCTGCGCGGTGTATGGCAGCAAGATGGCAGCGCGCGGCCATGGCGCTATCGTTAACATTGCCTCGATCACGAGTTTTCGCTCATCGCCATTACATGCCTACGGCCCTGTAAAAGCGGCTGTCGCCGCCTTGACCATGAGCCTTGCCGCCGAGTGGGGCCGATCAGGCGTGCGCGTTAATGCAGTTGCTCCCGGCTTCACCCTGACCGAGGGCATGCAAGCGGCCATTGATCGCGGTGATCGCGATCCTGCCGAGATGTCCCGACCCGCAGCCATGAACAAGCTCGTGATGCCCGATGAAGTGGCTGACGGCATCGGCTTCTTGCTGTCCGATGCAGCGCGTGCCATCACTGGCATCATCATGCCGATTGATGCAGGCTGGCTGTGTGGCAGTCATTGGGATGCTTGGGGCGGTATGAAAGGGCCTCGCACCTAGCGCCTCACAAAGCGGCCCCCTGGCGTTGTTGAAGCCCCGCTTTGTGAGGCTTACGCCTCAAGTGTCTATCCGCTGACGTTGTTGAAGCACCCACTTGAACAGTGGCCAGGTCACGATCACTAGCGTGGCAGCAGCCAGCCACATCGCAATTGGACGTGTGAAGAACACGAGCATGTCGCCGTCGGATTTGATCAATGAGGTGACAAGGTTCTCCTCCAGCATTTTGCCGAGCACTGCGCCGAGGATGACGGGTGCGATGGGGAAGCCGTTTTCTTCCATCACGAAGGCAATAATGCCGAAGCACAGAATCAACAGCACACCCAGTGTCGAGTTGGTGACAGCAAACGCCCCCACGATGCAAAACACTAGAATCGTTGGCATGAGGATATTGCGCGCAATATTCAAAACACGGGTTGCGAGTTTGACAGTCAGCCAGCCCAGCGGCAGCATCACTAAATTCGCCAGCATAAACACGATGAAAATAGCGTAAATATTTTGCGGGTTATTAATAAAGATCGTTGGCCCGGGGTTCATATTCTTTAGGTAAAGCACACCGATCGCAATCGCAGTAATTGAGTCGCCGGGTATGCCAAACACGATCGCAGGTATCCACGCGCCTGCCAGAGCAGAGTTGTTGGCAGCGCCCGACTCAGCAATACCCTCCACATGGCCAGTACCGAATTTTTCCGGCTCTTTGGAAAACTTTTTACTGGTGGCATAGCTCATCCATGCGGCCATATCAGCGCCAGCGCCGGGTTGAATACCGATCAAGGTACCGAGCGCGCTGCCGCGTAAGAGTTGAACAGGATAGGTTTTCAACAGGCCCCACATGCCACCAAAGATATTGCCGATCTTGGTAGCCACTACGATGGGCGGTGGCGCGATGTCAGTGATATAGCGCAGTAGTTCAGAGACGGCGAACAAGCCAACCATCATCGGTATCAGTTCAATACCACTCATCAGCTCAGGTAGCCCAAAGGTGAATCGGGGATGCGCCGCCGGGTTCTCCATGCCCACGCAGGCGATCAGTAGCCCGATCAAGAGCGAAACAGAGGCTTTTAAGGTGCTACCACTACCGACGAATACCGCAGCGGATAGGCCGAGCACCATTAGCCAGAAGTATTCAAATGAAGAAAATTGCAGCGCAAATTCAGCCAGTGAGGGCGAGAATAGAATCAGCACGATGGTGCCAAACAAGCCACCGATGGCAGAAAACACCAAGCAGGTGCCGAGTGCCAGCTCGGCCTGACCTTTAACGGTCATCTGATAGGCCTCGTTGGCATAGGCTGCAGAGGCGGGTGTGCCGGGAATGCGAAGCAAAGCGCCCGGTATATCCCCTGAAAAAATCGCCATCGCAGTTGCGGTAACGATGGCAGCAACCGCAGGTACCGGCGGCATGAAAAAGGTTAACGGTACAAGCATTGCCGTCGCCATTGTGGCTGTCAGGCCGGGAATGCAGCCGATGAACAGACCAAAAATTGCGGCACCCAGAATCACAATCAGTACCTGCGGATCGAGTACTAGATCGAGTGCCTGCATCCATATCGCGAGGCTCATGATGACTGCCTCACCATTGCAAGGGACTTAACACGCCCCAGGGCAGTGGCACGCGCAGCCCTTTGTAGAACAGCGTGTGGATTAGCAGTGTTATACCAATGGCTAGCGGCACGATATGCGAAGGCTTGACCGATAGCGCGCGAAACATCACACACAAAATCAGCACACCGCAAAGCAGAAAGCCGAGCAGCTCGGAGGCCAAGATGTAAAAAAGCAAGCAGGTAATGGTGAGGACAAAGTTACGCCGATGTACCGGTGATTGGAGCCAAGCGCCGAGTTGCAACCAGGCTTGGCCGGGTGCGGGTAGTCGCGCTCGTATGATCAGAACGACTGCACAAAGCGCTAATAAAGTCGCCAGTACGCTGGGAAACACCGCTGGCCCGATTTGCTGACCGGGTACTTCTGGAAAGCCTGCGCTATTGATCGCAATGATGAGCGCGAGTATGAGTAAGGCAAGTCCGCTCAGCGTGTCATGTAGCTTCATCGCACGGCCTATTTCACTAAACCGACGGACTTCATGGTGGCGCCCATTTCGCTATCGGAACGCAGCATGAATTGTTCGAATGTTTTTGCATCGGCATAGCTGATACCAAAGCCACGACTCGCCATGAAATCCTGAAACGCTTTACCGTCATAGATTTTTTTCAAGGCAGCGGCAAGCTTGGTTTGTACCTCTACCGGCAAATTACGGGGGGCTCCCAGTCCTCGCCAAGCGCCCAGTGTCCATTGACTGTTGACAGCAGCTTGCAGCGTTGGCACGTTGGGGTAGAGCGCGGCGGGTTTATCCGACATGATGACCAGTGGCCTTGCTTTGCCGGCATCAATCAGGGCGCGCGCCTCGGGTAGTGAGCAGGTAACAAACTCCACGCCACCGGCAACTAGGTCGTTCATCGCCTGTGCCGCGCCAGTTGAGGGAACCCACGGCACGCTGCCAGGATCAATCCCCAGATCTTTCAGCATACCGCCCATGGCAAGATGCCAAATGCCGCCGTATCCAGTACCCGAGGACTTAAATTTGCCGGGGTTAGCTTTCACGGCTGTCAGCAGGTCATCCAGTTTTTTATACGGCGCATCAGCGCGTACCATGATCGCAGCCGGATCAATATTCATCCGTGCCAGTGGCGTGAAATCTTTAGGTGTCAGCGGGCTGAGTCGCGTCCAGTGAAACATGGCGAGGTCGCTGGTCAGCATACCGAGGGTGTAGCCATCGGCCGGTGCAGCGGCGATGGCAGCATGACCAACCACGCCATTACCGCCGGCGCGGTTGACGACATTTACCGGTTGCCCTAATTCTTTTTCCAGCAGCGTGCCAACAATACGCGCAACGCCATCGGTACCGCCACCGGCAGCAAAGGGGACAATCAGCGTAATGGGTCGGGTCGGGTAGTTGTCTGCAGCCTGTGCTGTGAATATCGCGCTGAGGCCCAGCAGCGTCGCTGCCACGCATCGCACCCAATTGGCCAGAAACATACTTGTCTCCTTGATTTGATTTTTTATTTGATGAATCCGTCTGTTAATCGCTAGCTAGGCTCGCGCGCTTCATATGCCTGACGCGCTAGCGTAGTAATTTTTGCCCAATCTTTCGCACTAAGTGCAGCCGCAGGTGCCACCCAACTGCCCCCAACGCACGGTACATTCGGTAGCGAGAGATAGTTGGCAGCGTCGGCAGCACTAATGCCGCCGGTCGGACAGAAACGGATATTAGGAAATGGGCCTCGCATAGCGTCGAGCCAGCGTACACCACCGAGTGCAGCGGCCGGGAAGCACTTGAGAAAATCATAGCCATCGTTTAGCACCGCCATGATCTCACTGGCGGTGGCAACACCAGGCATGAGGGCGATGTCTTCCGAGCGGCAGTAGTCACCCAAGGCAGCCGTATAGCCCGGGCTGACTAAAAACTGTGCGCCAGCATCCTGCGCGGCTTCTGCTGCGCCTACATCAAGCACGGTGCCAGCCCCGACGAATAAATCGGGTAGCGCCTGCCGGATCTGTTGAATCGCTTGTAGTGCAACAGGTGTGCGCAGCGTGATCTCGAGTACCGTCAGTCCGCCATCGTGCAAAGCCTGCGCGAGTGGAATGGCGTTGCTAACATCCTCGATCACCAGCGTCGGGATCACACCGCAACG
>JAIXQV010000097.1 GCA_027485535.1 Oxalobacteraceae bacterium
ATCCGGCACGCTCACAACCGATTGATGCGCTCAATGGCTTGAGCTTGAATTTTCCGCTGATGGCGCCGATAACGCTGTCAATACCGGTGTACGGCCGAATCCCCGCAAGACAGAACGTATCGGTGGGCAGTTACCATCTGCCAGTGAGTGTGACGCTCAGCTACTGAGAAGCGCTTATCTTGCTTTGCACGGGGGGCGATTCGCTACTGAGCACCTTGGCTTGGCCGTTCGTACCGAGCGTGTGCAGACTGACCGGCCGGCGCCAGATCTGAGCGATGTAGGCTACCACGCGCTCGGCTCGTGGCAAATCTAGGCCCCGCCCGTCCTCGGCAACATCATGCACCAGCTCCAGGCTGCCGTCGGTATGCATCGCCTTTACCGCTACGCGTGGCGCACCATAGTTGAACCTTGGCGCCAGAATAGCTTCGCGAATCGCATGGATGTCTTTGTCTGCGATTCGTATCCCGCCTTCATGATCAGCCTCGTAAACAAACAGATCCAGCTTATCCGCTAATGGCTGCGTCAGATAGTTACGGATGAATCCAAAGTCATCTTCCTCACGACAAATCTGACGGGCCTTATCAACACCGTAGCGCTCGATAATGTCCTCCCAGATCGAAAAGCCGAGATGGTAGGGATTAATCGACAACGCCAGTTGATGGTCTGCAGCGAATGGCCGCACCACATCCGAGTGCGCTTTGATAGCGGCGAGATACAGATCAGAGGGTAAAAAATCTGCCTCGCGCAGTAGTCGGGCATGCCAATACGAGGCCCAGCCCTCATTCATGATCTGGCAAGCAAACACCGGATAGAAGTAGAAAGATTCTTCCCGCACGGCGAGAAAAATATCGCGCTCCCAACCCTGTAAATCCGGTGCATGCTGTGCGATGAACCACAGCAGGTCATATTCAAGATGCGGCGGCATTGGTGCTTTACTGAGGGAGTCGGCAACAATAACCGAGTGTTCGCCGGGTAAGGACTGAAAGCGCTGGCTGAATGCATCGGCAGGATTTTTTCCGACACGCGTTGGCATCAGATCAGGGTAAGGCATACGATGGAGCGGCTGTTGGCTATCTATATGAGGTTCGATAGCGAATGCTGCATCCAGAATCTGTTCAACTTTTTCTTGGCCATGGTCGATTAATGCGCGTTCGATAGCTCGGGACCGCTCAGCGGCTTGGTCTAGAATTTTTCCACCTGCCATCGCCATGAAGCGAGCGAATAGCTGATTATGTTTGGCGAAGTCTGCATGTCCAATCACATGCGCAACCACCAAGGTGTTTTCAGCGATGCTGTTATCGCGTACTAAATAAGCATGACACGGATCACCCGGGAACATCACCTCGAAAATACGAGAATTTCCCATGCTTTGGCGAATCAATTGATGGATGTAGCGAACGCCAAATGACCAATGCGGCATACGAACCGGAAGGCCATAGACCGCGATCTCTGTCATAAAACTACCGGGTACGACCTCGAAATCAACCGGGTAATAGTCGAGGCCAAGTTGGCGTGCCAGTGTCTCGATCTGGCTTACATAATTACGCAGCGCGGTCTGCTCCATCACGCCGCCGCTTTGTGTATGGCGTCAGCGACGAAGAATTGTCGAATCGCTTTCCAGACATCGTCGGACTGATTCAGGATACAACTACCCAGCGGCGCACCACGCTGCTGCAGTAAACGACAGATTGCTGTCATCTCGGTCTCCATGGTGCGTGAGGCGCCCGGTACGGTCTCGATGTAGCCGACATAGTTCAGTAAGTGCGTCAGCGTCTCCAAGCCGGCGGTTGCTGCTTTACGGTCTTCGGTAAAGTTTTCGCCATCCGAGGCATAGAAAAGATAGCTGTTGTACTGAGTAACTGGGTAATCCGTCTCGAGCATTCGTATCGCTAAATCAAATGCCGATGAAGCGCCAGTGCCACCGGTGCCGGTCACTTGAAAGAACTCGGGCTCCGAGAATTCCCATGCCTGGGTGGTGTGCGCAATGAAGCGTGTCTCGACCTTGCCGTATTTGCGTCGTATGCCTTGCAGCGCAAAAAAGAAAAAGGTTTTGGCCAGCATGCGCTCGGCGTGCGTCATGCTGGCCGAGACATCGAGTGCAAACAGCACAACGGCATGCACGACGGGTTTGGGTCGCTGCACCAACTGCCGGAAGCGTAAGTCTTCATTACAGAAGGCCACCGGATCAGTCTGTATTGCGCGCCGTTTGACCGCTTCCTTGACGGTACGCCGTCGATCGAGTCGCGCGCGCGCGCCGCGTTTGTCCCAGCCTTCGCGCACCCAATCCTGATCGACCATGCTGGTCTTGGGCTTGGCTTGAAGCTCGGGCAACTTCATGCTTTCCCACAGCCAGTCGACGAGGTCATCCACCTCCAGCTCGAGCAATAGCTGCAGCTGTCCCTCGTCCTGACCACCGCCGGCCTCGGCCTCATGTTCTTGGGCGCTCGGTGTCGGACGCAGCACATCACCAGGCTGGCCACGACCCTGGCCGGCACGACGAAAGCTTTCCATCGGATTGTCCGCTAACCGAAAACGCGCATGCTCAAGTACCCGGACCGGTAAATGCACGGTGCGCTGCTCAGGCCCAGTGATTAGATCGGAGCCTGCGACCAGATTAGGGAGCTGTTGCTGCACGCTGGCGCGGATTTTTTGATTATGGCGCAACCAGTCGCGCGCACCACGCGAGAATAGGGAGTACCAAGGGGATCCGGTCGAGATCGTGCTGTGCGCTGTCATATTGACTGGCCCTTATTCCTGTGCCAGCAGGGTAGTGACGTAGTTCAGCGCCTCGCGTGCACTGTGACCGTCATAGCCATACTCGTCAACCAGGCGCTGCTCGACAATGGATATTTTTTGTCGGGCTTCCTGATCGGGTCGGCTGCTGGAGCTGACTAGGCGCAGCACATCACGACGCTGCTCGAATAAGTACTGCTGCACTGCCTCGTGTAGCTGCGTGTGGCTATCGAGCGTGAATTTCTCGCCCCGCTTGAACGCGCCCATCGCTTTTCTGACGACCTCTTGTCGGAAAGATTGTTTGCCAGAGTCCGAGATATGGATTTTCTCTTCTACCGAGCGCAAAAACCGCTCGTCTGGCTTGCGCTCTTCGTTCGTGATCGGGTCGCGAATCTGACGGTTATCGAGTGTTGCCTCAACCTCGTCGAGGTATTTATCTAAAAGATCTTGAGCTTCCTGCTCGAATGAAACAAATAGCGCCCGGTGGACATCTTCTTTCACCCAGCGGTTATAGAAATGCTTGCGCGCTAGCACAAGATAATCCACCCACTTACGTTTCTTCTTGGGGTCGATCCGGGCATCATTTTCAATCGCATCTTTTAGCGCCAGCAGTACATCCATGGTGGTTAGACTGCGGGCGTTCGACTGAATAATTGCGCTCGACAGGGCATTGATCACGAAACGAGGCGAGACACCGCCCAAGCCTTCATCCGGTAGTTTTTGCCTTACCCGCTCGGTATCTGCCGGGTGCAGGCCGTCGACATCCTCGCGTGCGTACAAGCGTACTCGCTTCGCCAGTTCTTGGTCTTTATCTTCGGATTCTTGCAGCCGTGTCAGGATGGCGAAAACCGCTGCAGCATCCAGCACATGGGGGTCAAGATGAACCTCCCTGAATGCCGGTGCTGCAGAGGAGATCAGCTTGCGGTAGATACGAGCCTCGTCGTTGAAATTCAGCGTATAGGGCACCTGCACAATCACCATTCGGTCGAGTAGCGCCTCGTTCTCGCTCTCTTGTAAGAATTTTCTAAACTCTGCGAGATTGGTGTGCGCAATAATGGTCTCATCCAGATAAATCAGCGGGAAGCGCGAGACCTTGACATTCTTCTCTTGGGTTAGCGTCAGCAGCAGATACAAGAACTCGCGCTTAACTTTCAGAATCTCGATCATCTCGAGCATGCCACGGCTGGCCGCGTATACCGCACCCGACCACGACCAGGCGCGTGGGTCGCCTTCATCACCGTACTCAGCCACCTTCGATAGATCGACCGAGCCGATCAGATCTGCCAGATCGGCGGTCGTCGGATCATGCGGTGCGTACGTACCGACGCCGCTGCGGCCCGCTTCGGAGATAAAGATTCGTTCCACCGGCATCTGCAAGAAGTCGCCGTTCAGCTGCTGCTCAATACGCATGCGGCAGTGCGGGCAAAGCTCGCCGCGCACATCGACCTGATATGTTTCACGGAACTCAGCGCGCAGGGTGTGCGGTATCAAGTGCAGTGGCGACTCATGCACCGGGCAGCCTTGAATACCGTAAATCGCGCCGTCCTCGGTGTGGCTATATTCCTCCAGCCCACGCTTGAGCAGAATCACCAGCGTTGATTTGCCGCCCGATGGTGGGCCGAGCAGTAATAGCAGACGCCGCCCGACTTCCGAGCCAGCCGCCGCCGCTTTGAAATAATCGACCACGCGTTCGATCGGCTCCTGCATACCGAACAACTCATCCGCAAACAGCGCACTACCGGGTTGTGCCTCCGGATCTTTACGGTGGGTCCAGCGAATCATGTCCCAGATGTACTGGTGCGCACTGCGTGCCACCCCGTGCGGATCCTTGGAGACGATTCCCTGAAGAAACTCCGCCATCGTTCCCGACCAGTGGCTACTTTTATGCTCGCGCGTGAAGGCAAACAGGTTGCGCATGAAATCTTGCTGTTGTCCTGTACCCGATCCTGTGTCGATGCTGATCATCGGCGGCGCTCCCTGATGAATATGAAGACAACAGAGCAGTGGACAGTGCAGGCCGGCGGCAGTTCGGTGGTGGCTTGGTAGCAGGATCAAGCCCCGTTGCTGACCGTTTGCGGATGATCTTGCGACGAGTTGCCGACACTAGCGCTCTCTTGTTCAAGGCCTGGCGATCAGCGGATGCTAAGTGCTGGGTTTATTTGGTCCCCCAACGGCCGGTGTATTTGTATTTCACCCAGTGGTCGGAACTATTTGTTGCTTTATTTCACACATCTTCAAAATTTTGCTGAAGTAGGTGCTGACCATAAGGAGTAGACGCATGGCAACAAATCTGGAACGCATGCAGATCATGATGGAAGAAATCGGGCCCGCCATGTCCGAAATCGAAGCCGTGATCCAGAGCGAAGAAAAAAACTGGGCGGTCCAATTCGAAGACCAGTCGATTGTGATGCTGGAGTGGGCCGAGAGTCCGGATCGGGTGGTGCTGACCGCGATGCTGGGCGTGCCCTCGGAAACTATGCAGCTCTCGGTATACGAAACTTTACTCTGCTACAACCTGCTCTGGAAAGATACCGGCGGCGTCAAGATGGCATTGTCCGGCCCCAGCGGTGAGTTGGTGCTGCTCTATGAATTGTTTGCTTCTAACCTCAACCGCAATGAGCTACAAACCGTGCTGATTAATTTTGTCAGCATCTCACAGGTGTGGAGCGTATATGTCACAGGGGAGGGTGAGCAGCCGGCCAGTAACCTTCCGAGCCCGACCGACATGCTGCACCTCGGCGCCTGAATTCATTCCCACAGAAAGGACAGACTATGTCACTCAATGGCGTTGGCGGTACAGCTGCCAGTGTGTCAGCCACAGTAGCTGAACCCGCTCCCGCAGCACAAGCAGCAAATAATGCAGTAAAGACCTTGTACGGCTCGCCCGGTACGGTTGAAGCTCTAGCAAATACATTACAGCGCATGCAGGAGCTACTACAGCCGGCACAAGTCCACGTCAAGGCAGCCCACCCCGAGATTCAATAGCGGCGTCTGAATCTTCACACTTCCGAGACAAGAAACCATGACAACAATTGAACAGATAGAACACCTCGTTAAAGAACTCGGCCCTGCGATGCCGGAAATCGACGCCATCGTTCAGACCGAAGACCCGAGCTGGGCGATACAGTTCTCTGATGAGACCATCATCATTCTCGAACCAGCCGATGACCCGTCACGCATCGTGATCTCGACCGAGCTTGGCGCTGCCGCTGAGGCACAACAGCGCACGGTGTATGAAACCATGCTCTGCTACAACTTGATGTGGCGCGATAGTGGCGGCATAAAAATCGGGTTAGCCGGACCGCAGGGCGCGCTCATCATCAGCACCGATGTGTGCATCGAAAGCTTGACCCTGCAAGAGCTACAGCAGGAGATTCAGCGTTTCCTCACGATCGCACGTTCCTGGACGCAGTACGTCGGCAAAGCCGATGCCGGCGAGGCACCGCCACTGCCGGGTCTGGACCTAGGTGGTTTTCATATGCACGCCTGAGACCCACGAATACCGATATCGTCTCAGCGTTGTTAGCTGGCGGCTGCAGAATTCAGGCTGATCCGTGAATCAGCCTGATTCTTTATATATCTATTTAAATCAATAATTTAAGAATTTAATCTAAAGTAAAATCTCTCTGATTTATTTCATCAGCGCTTTCTTAAATGCTGTATATTTATACAGTACTTAGGTCTAAGGGTTCACTGATGAATGTCTCCGCCCATGCGGTGACGGCTGCCACGCTGTCGCCGCCGCTATCGTCACTTTTATCGCTAACCGAGTCGCTTCCCGGCTCGCTTCCCGCAGCGCTACATGAGCATGTCTGGCGCGCTGGCCAGATGGGGCAGGCGCGTGCCAATGTCACGCCGACCGGGCATGCAGCGCTCGACCGTGAATTGCCGAATCATGGCTGGCCACACGGCGGCTTGATCGAGCTGCTACTACAGCAAAGCGGTATCGGCGAGCTGCGATTGTTACAACCAGCGCTGCACGCACTCGGCGAGCAACGCATCGCATTGATACAGCCGCCGCATATTCCGCATATCGCCGCTTGGCGCGACTGGGGTCTCAGCTCGCAACGATTACTCTGGATACGCACCCAGCGTCAGGCCGATGCACTGTGGAGTGCCGAGCAAGTACTGCGCAACGGCAGCTGTGGTGCGCTGCTGTTCTGGCAGCAGACGCTGCGGCATGAGTCCTTGCGTCGTCTGCAACTGGCCGCACAGGCATCAGACACTGTGTGTTGGTTATTACGTCCGCTATCGGCGAGTGATACCGCATCACCCGCACCGCTGCGTATAGCGCTGCGTCCACTCGTGGGTGGTGTACAGCTCGATATTCTGAAACGGCGCGGGCCATCATGCGCATCACCGATTCATGTGTTCTGGAGCGGTCGCGATTCACGTGCAGCTGCGCTAAAACATTCTGCGAACGAGGCAAGCGATGCGCTGCTGGATTGCCGTCATCCTGACCCGACTACCGTTACAAGCACTGCGCCCGCGCTGGTCTGACCCGCTGCCGATCGCCATCATTGATGGTGCGCAGGTGATCGCGCTCAGCAGAATGGCCGCCGCGCAGGGGGTTCGTATTGGTATGCGTAGCGCGAGTGTGCATAGCATCGCGCCGCAGGTCGTGCTGCAGCCGCGTGATCCGCTGCGTGAGCAGCAATCATTGGATGCGGTCGCACTTGCGCTGATGCAGTACACGCCAGAGATTGCTGCCTTCGACCAACAGAGTCTGGTACTGGAGATTAGCGCCAGCCTGTCGCTATTTGGGGGGCATCGGCGGCTATCACGACGTATTCATGAAACAGTAGAAGCACTCGGCTTCTCGCTCGCGCTGGGTATGGCGCCAACGGCGCAAGGCGCTTGGTTGTTTGCGCATCATTGCGCAAGACAGCGCATACATCATCGAAGCCCATCTCATGTATCACTGCATCACGCATCACCACATCGTCTTCTACAGCGACGTGCGATTAAATTAAGTACGCTGCGTCGCTGGCTGGATGCGCTGAGCTTCACTTGTTTGCCTGAGGCCGCTGCGTACGAAGAATGGCTAGAGGGCATAGGCTGTCACACGCTGGAAGATTTGCGGCGACTGCCACGTACCGGACTAAAACGCCGTACACGAACCGCGCTGCTGGAGGCGCTTGATCGTGCCTATGGCGAAGCACCGGAATTATTCGATTGGCTGCAAGCGCCGGCAAGTTTTCAGGTGGCGATTGAGTTGCCTTATCGAGTTGATCAGGCACCCATGCTGCTGTTTGGGACGCAGCGTCTGCTGGCGCAAATGAGTGGCTGGCTGGTAGCGCGACAGCAAGCCGTACGATGTTTCCTGCTCTGGATGGTGCATGAGAAAGGGCGTGCCAGCTTGGCACCGACGGCGCTGGAAGTCGCGCTCTCCGAGCCAAGTTGCGAAGAGGCGCACCTGCTGCGACTACTGAAAGAGAGGCTAGGGCAGTTGCAACTGATCGCCCCGGTGATCGCATTGCGTCTCGAAGCAACCCAACTCAGCGCTTGGGTCGCACCCAGTGGGCAGTTATTCGCAAGTCCTGCCAGTAACGCGCAGGATTATCACCGCCTGCTGGAGCTACTGGTCGCGCGCCTTGGCGCGGATGCGTTGAGCTTGCCCGCACCGTGTGCAGATCATCGCCCCGAACAGGCGAACCAGTGGCAGATCGCGCATCAGGCGATCGCGATTGAGCACGCCGAGATGCCGACAGCCGCACGGCCGTTCTGGTTGCTGGAGCAGCCGTTGCCACTGGTCGTACGTCAGCATCGACCGTTTTACGGCTCATCGCTCAGATTGCTATCTGGACCAGAGCGTATTGAAGCCGGGTGGTGGGATGGTGCGCTCGCCTTGCGAGATTATTTTGTGGCGCAAGCCGAGGAGGGCGCTTGTTACTGGATTTATCGTGAGCGCGATGCGGGTAGCGCGCGCTGGTTTTTACACGGCCTGTTTGGATAATGCCCGCCCATCTGCCGAGCTACGCCGAGCTGCAATGCGCATCGAACTTCAGTTTTTTGCGCGGCGCCTCACACCCGGAGCAATTAGTTGCACGCGCAGCCGAACTGGGCTACAGCGCCATTGCGATTACGGATGAGTGCTCGGTCGCTGGTGTGGTACGTGCGCATAGCGAGGCCAAGCGACAGGGCTTATCACTGATTATCGGTAGTCAGTTTCGTATCAATAACAACAATGGCCCATCGCTACAACTCATTGCGTTAGCGATGAATCGCGACGGCTACGGCAACTTGTGCGAGCTGATCACGCTGGCGCGTAGCCGTGCCGACAAGGGTGATTATCTGCTGCATATCGATGACCTTGCGCAGCCTATAGCCACGCTCGAGCATCTTCGTGGTCTACCGAATTGCATCGTGCTGCTGGCGCCAAGCTATGGCATCGACCCTGAGGTGCTACGGCAGCAGTGTCGCTGGATGCGACAAGTGTTCGGGTCGCGCGCGCGGCTGGCGCTAACCTTGCTCTATCGAGGACACGATGAGCAGCATAAACGCACGGTGCAGCAGATCGGCGCCGAGCAGGGCGTACCGGTAGTGGCGACCGGTGATGTTTGCATGCATCTGCGCTCACGCAAGCGCCTGCAAGATGTGCTGAGCGCGATCTGTCTTGGCAAGCCTGTGGCGCAGTGTGGCCGTGGATTGTTCATGAACGCTGAGCAGCACCTACGCTCGCGGCTACGACTGGCGAATCTGTATCCCGCTGATACGCTGGCTGAATCGATAACGATTGCGGCGCAGTGTGATTTTTCATTGGATCAGCTGCGCTATGAATATCCCGACGAACTGGTGCCCGCAGGCCATACACCATCGAGCTATCTTCGCCAGCAAACCTGGATCGGTGCGCACCGCCGTTTCCCGCAAGGCGTTCCGGCGAATGTGCAGCAACAAATCGAGCATGAGCTACAACTCATCGGCGAGATGCGCTATGAGCCCTACTTCCTGACGGTGTATGACATTGTGGCATTTGCCAGGAGTCGTCACATCTTGTGTCAGGGTCGTGGCTCGGCGGCGAACTCTGCCGTGTGCTACTGCCTAGGTATTACCGAGGTTGATCCGGCGCGTGGCAATCTGCTGTTCGAGCGTTTTATCTCTAAAGAACGTAATGAGCCACCGGATATTGATGTCGACTTCGAGCATCAGCGTCGCGAAGAAGTGATCCAGTATATCTATGAAAAATACGGACGTGAGCGCGCCGCACTCACCGGCGTGGTGATCAGTTACCGACCGCGTAGCGCAATTCGCGACAGCGGCAAAGCGCTCGGCATCGATACACAAATCATCCATCAGCTCGCTAAATCACAGCGCTGGTGGGATCGTAAAGAAAACTTACGTGAGCGCTTTACCGAATGCGGGCTCGACCCCGACTCAGTGATTGCGCAGCACTGGCATCAGATTGCCCTTGAGCTGATGGGATTCCCACGCCATCTGTCACAGCATCCGGGTGGTTTTGTGATCGCGCGCGACAAGCTCTCGCGGCTGGTACCCATCGAGAAAGCGGCGATGCAAGGGCGTAGCGTGGTGCAATGGGATAAAGACGATCTTGACGCACTTGGTCTACTGAAAATCGATATTCTCGCTCTCGGCATGCTGTCAGCGCTGCGACGCGGCCTGGCCTTCATCACGCAACAGCAGGGCGAGCCTTTCGAGCTGGCCGATATACCGGCAGAGGATACGGCCACCTATGACATGATCAGTCGCGCTGATACGGTCGGCGTGTTTCAAATCGAGAGCCGCGCGCAAATGAGCATGCTGCCGCGATTAAAGCCGCGTACTTTTTACGACCTGGTGATCGAAGTTGCCATCATTCGCCCGGGGCCGATACAAGGCGGGATGATCCATCCGTATTTACGTCGGCGGCAGGGCAGGGAGCCCATCACCTATCCCAGTGAAGGTGTGAAAGCAGCGCTATCGCGCACACTCGGGGTACCGATTTTTCAGGAGCAGGTCATGCAGCTAGCGATGCTGGCGGCTGGCTTTAGCGCTGGCGAAGCGGATCAGCTCAGACGCGCGATGGCCGCCTGGAAGCGCAAAGGCGGTCTTGAAAAATTCCACGACCAGCTCATCAGCGGCATGCTTGAGCGCGGCTATGCGCTTGAATTTGCCGAAGCCTTGTTCAGTCAGATCGAAGGCTTTGCGGAATACGGTTTTCCCGAGAGCCATGCGGCGAGTTTCGCCTTATTGGCCTATGCCAGCGCCTGGATGAAATGTCACTACCCTGCTGCATTTCTGGCTGCGCTACTGAATAGCCAGCCCATGGGTTTTTACTCCGCATCGCAGCTGGTGCAAGACGCGCGGCGTCATGGAGTTGAGGTCAGGGCAGTTGATGTCATGCTCAGCGATTGGGAGGCCACACTTGAGCCCTGCGACAGTAAGACCCCGGCCGTACGGCTTGGCTTGAACATCGTACATGGCCTGACGCAACTCGCTGGCTGGCGCATCGAAGAGGCGCGCGCTGTTAAAGACTTCAGCGATCTGAATGATCTTGCGCTGCGTGCCAGTCTGTCAGCGTCTGATCTACAGGCCTTGGCCGCTGCTAACGCTTTGCAATCCATCGCCGGTCATCGGCGCGAGGCCTTATGGCATTCGGTTGTTGCTACACCTGGTAAAGGCTTGCTGAAAACAAGCGCGATCGCTGCAGATCCAGTTCAATTAAAAGCACCAAGCGAAGCGCAGCAAATAGTCGCCGATTATCAATCAACTGGTTTGACATTAGGCCGCCATCCACTCGCACTGCTACGCGAGGATTTGCTCAAGCGGCGTCTACTACCGGCAAGTACGCTCGCAGATTTCAAGCAGGGCCAGATCGCTCGTGCCTGCGGCATCGTCACCGTCCGACAAAGGCCGGCAACAGCCAAGGGTACGGTATTCGTTACGCTCGAAGATGAGACCGGCACGGTTAATGTGATTGTGTGGCCAGCACTGGTTGAGCGCCAACGCCAAGAGCTACTCCAGTCATCGCTGCTGGCCGTGTATGGCATATGGCAAACAGACAATAGTGTGAATCATTTGATCGCTAAACGGTTAGTCGATCTGACTGATTTATTAGGAAGCTTGCACACAGCAAGTAGAGATTTCTGTTAAAAGCATGCGTTGATCGAACGTCTATAGTACCTTCAAAAATTTAGATGACTGAATAGGTAAACAAAGCGAACTAGTGTAAAACATCAGTTACCCATTGCCCGGTTTTATCATCTCGCCCCCGCCGGAGCAATCATGTCGCTACACCGAACGTTTTCTGTTAATAAAATTCCAGAACAGTCAGTAGATCAGACAAAAGAGCAGCAGGAAGTCTCGTCGCCAGACTCAAAAAATAAGCAAAACACTGATACAGGTGGGGCAGATCATTCAACGCCATCTTCCAAGAGCTCAACGACCGAGCAGAGTACAAGCGCAAAAAAGAAGAATCTGGTTAAACC
>JAIXQV010000071.1 GCA_027485535.1 Oxalobacteraceae bacterium
AGGTCACGCGCGATCTCGACGATCTTGCCGCCGATGGGCTTGCCGAGCTTTAGCGCACGCAGCAAACCCTCGCCCCGTTCACCTTCTAAGCCATGCTTGGCCGATAATCTCAGAAGCCCATCGCGCAGGTAATTTCCCTTGTCGATGACCGACTGTAGAAAGCCGGGCTTGAGTAGTTCTTCCAGCACAGCGATACCGGCTGCGGTCATCAGCGGGTTGCCGTTATAGGTGCCGCCCTGATCGCCGGGTTCGAACACGGCAAAGGCTTCTTTGCAGAGCAAGGCTGAGAGCGGCACGCCGCCGCCGATACCTTTGCCCAAGGTCATGATGTCGGGTTCGATATCTGACAGTTGATACGCGAACAGTTTGCCCGTGCGGCCCATGCCGGCCTGTACCTCGTCGACGATCAGTAGCAGATCGTGCTTGGTGGTTAGCGCGCGTAAGCCTTGCATGAATTCTTTGGTGGCAGGGATGACGCCACCTTCACCTTGCACCGGCTCCAGCATCACCGCGACGGTGTGCTTACCGATCAATGCCTCAACGCTGGCCAGATTATTCAGCTCAGCCTTGGGGAAGCCGGGCACCTGCGGTGCGAACATGGTGTCCCAGCCTTCCTTGCCGGAGGCAGACATCGTTGCCAGCGTACGTCCATGAAAGCTGTGATCGAAGGTAATGATCTCGAAGCGGTTCTCACCTGCTGAGTTTTTATGAATCTTGCCCCACTTGCGTGCCAACTTAATCGCACCTTCGTTCGCTTCGGCACCGCTGTTGGCGAAGAACACCCGATCAAAGCAGGAGTGCTCGGTCAGCATCGCGGCAAGCTTGATCGATGGCTCATTGAAAAATGCCGGCGACGGATTAATGACCTTTTTAGCCTGCGCTACCAAGGCATCTTGCAGGCATTGCGGTGAGTGACCGAGACAGTTCACTGCCCAGCCTTGTAACCAGTCCAGGTAGCGCTTGCCGTTATGGTCGGTCAGCCACATGCCCTGGCCTTCGGTGAACACCAGCGGCGGACGGTTGGTGATGTAGAGCAGTGCCTCGCTTGGGTACTGCGCAAAGGCGTGATTCAGAGATTCAGGTTTGTTCATGGCATGCTCAGGCGTCAGGCGACGGCATCAGCGAGATCCGCTTCGGAGGTAAATGCATCGGCATAGAACTCATCCGCAGGCAGCTGACATTGGCTGGTGAAATCCTTTTGTGCAGAATCGATCACGATCGGCGCACCGCAGGCATAGACCTGATACGCAGACAGATCGGGTAAATCTTCCATCACAGCGCGATGCACAAAGCCGGTGCGGCCCATCCAGTGGTCTTCCGCGAGCGCATCCGAGACCACGGGGATGTAGCGGAAGTTTGGCAGGCTTTGCGCCCAAGATTCGCACAGCGCGTGCATATAAAGATCTTTCGGTCGCCGTCCACCCCAGTATAGGGCGATCGGTCGCGTCGACTTGGCGTACGCCCAGTACTCGACAATCGCCTTGATCGGGGCAAAGCCGGTGCCCGAGGCCAGCAGCACGATCGGTTTGTTCGAGTCTTCACGCAGGAAGAAGGTGCCCAGCGGGCCTTCGAAGCGAAGGATGTCTTTCTCTTTCATGGCGCCGAACACATGGTCGGTGAATACGCCGCCCGGCATGTGCCGAATATGCAGTGTCAGCTGCTCGTCTGCGTGCGGCGGTGTGGCGATGCTGTAGGCGCGGCGCTTGCCATCTTTGAGCAAGAACTCGACATACTGGCCGGCTTTGTACTGGAGTCGTTCAGTGGCGGGCAGCTGTAGCGACATCAGCATGACGTCATCGGCCGCGCGCTCCAAGCGGGCAACCCGAACCGGAATTTTTTTGACCGGGAAGTCGCCGACGCCAAGCACCTCGCGTGCCTCGATGCTGACATCGGATTGCGGCACGGCGCAGCAGAATAGCGTCTGTCCAGCGGCTTGCTCATCCGCCGACAGAGCGCGAGCTTGATGTGGCCCGAGCTCAACGCTGCCGGACAATAGCTTGCCTTTGCAGCTGCCACAGGCGCCATTTTTGCAGCCATACGGAAGCTGAACACCGGCGCGCATCGCGGCCGCGAGTACGGTTTCACCGGCCTCGCAGCTGAATTGCCGCCCACTTGGGTTAACACTGACTTGGAACGTCATACAATCTCTGGCATGAATGCTTTGAATAAATTTGGCAAGCCGCGTCTTTTAATCATCGGTTGCGGTGATGTTGGCATGCGCCTGCTACCGATGATTAGGGACCGATTTCGGGTTTTTGCCGTCACCAGTCAGGCACAGCGCCTGGCGGAGCTGAGAGACCAGGGCGCGCTAGGTATCGTCGCCAACCTTGACAATCCCGAGCAGCTATACCGACTGCGTGGCCTTGCTGACACCGTCGTGCATCTGGCACCGCCGCCCGCTGAGGGAACGACTGACCAACGTACGCGACATTTGCTGCGCATTTTACCGCGTGGCGGCAGATTCGTTTATGTCAGTACCACGGGTGTCTACGGTGACTGCGGTGGCGACCAGTTTGACGAGACCCGACCGGTAGCGCCGAGGAATTCACGCGCGGTTCGGCGGGTGGATGCCGAGCGTGTGCTGCGCCAGTGGGCGCTGCGGTCGCATGCGCGGCTCTCGATCTTGCGGGTGCCGGGCATCTACGCCGAAGACCGCTTGCCGCTCGAGCGGCTGCGGCAAGGAACCCCTGCGCTGTCCGCCGAGGAGGATGTGTATACCAACCATATCCATGCCGATGATCTGGCGCGCATCATCGCTCTGACCTTGCGGCGTGGTGCTTGTCAGCGCGTGTATCACACGGTGGATGATTCGGACATGAAGATGGGCGAGTACTTTGATGTCGTTGCTGACAGATTTCAGTTAGCGCGACCCCCACGGGTGTCGCGCTCGCAGCTTGCCTCACAAGTGTCCCCGATGCTGCTGTCGTTCATGTCAGAGTCGCGACGTCTGACCAACGACAGGATGCAATACGAGCTGGGAGTGCGCTTGAAATATCCGACGGTGGCAGCGTTTCTACAGCAGCTACCGGGCTAGTAAGCCTCTATCTACCAAAATGTCGCCGGCGTTTTTGTTATCGCCATTCAGCCGTCTTCCAACACAGTCTTGATGTCATTCACCCAAGCATGTGCGGGTAGCTTGGTGGTTACCCGGATCGTGGTTGCGCGCTGGTACAAACTCGCAAAATCAAAAGACGGCGCTGACTTAAAAGCTATGACGACGACATTGCCTTGGTGTACCTCAGGCAGTGCCAGCACATGATCAAATGCCGTATGGATGGCAGCGATGTTTTTTCTGAAACTCGGATGGTCGCCAAATAGATTGATGGTGGCGATGCCCGAACTGCGAAGGCATTGCGCACAGGCGCGATAAAACTCGGGTGTATCCAGCACCGGGCCTCGTGCGGTTGCGTCATATAAATCAATTTGCAAGACATCTAGCCTGCGGCGATGCAGTAGATCATTGACGAACAAATCAGCATCCTGCTGAATGACATTCAATCGCTCATCATCCACGGGCAGCCGGAACATACTGCGGCAAACTTCGATCACGTTCGGGTTTAATTCGACAGCGGTAATGTGCGCTTCAGGGTACTCGCGGTAGCAGAATTTTGTGAGGGCGCCTGTACCCAGCCCAAGCTGAACAATATGCTGGGGCTGCTCAATAAACAGCATCCACGCCATCATTTGCTGCGCATACTCCAGCTCAATCGAATACGGTCGTCGGATTCGCATCGCACCTTGTACCCACTCGGTGCCAAAGTGGAGGTAACGCACACCGTCTTGTTCAGACAATGTGATGGGTTCGAACTTCGGTGCTCTTTTTTTATGAGTCGGGGAAGGCTTCATAAGACGCTACTAGGTGCCAAGCGGGTGTCTATTGTTCGGGGAGTTTTTGATTCGGGCATTACCCCGAATTGGGCAGGGTAGAATCGACAGTACCATTATTCAAGTTTCGGAGGCAATCGATCATGGCCCAACCCCTGATGCTGGTGACCGGTGGTAGCCGCGGAAGTGGCGCAGCCACCGTGCTGCTCGCGGCCTCACGCGGCTGGCGTGTCGCGTTTAGCTACAAAGATAATGCCGAAGCGGCAAACACGGTCATCGCCAAGGCAAAGTCTCTGGGTGGCGAGGTGATCGCCCTACAGGCCGATGTCTCGAATGAGTCGGATGTGGTGCAGCTGTTTGAAACCGTTGAGCAGAAGCTGGGTTCCTTGTCGGCGCTGATTAATAACGCCGGTATGTTGGAGCAGCAGATGCGACTGGATCAGATGGATCTGGGGCGTTGGCAGCGGGTGTTCAGCGCGAATGTATTCGGTAGCTTTTTGTGCGCCAAGCAAGCGGTCATGCGGATGTCGACCAAGCACGGTGGCGAGGGCGGTGTAATTGTGAATGTATCGTCGGCGGCATCGCGCCTTGGTTCGCCGAATGAGTTTATTGATTATGCCGCGGCCAAGGGTGCGGTGGATTCCATGACTATTGGTTTAGCCAAGGAGCTTGCGACCGAAGGTATTCGCGTCAACGCGGTTCGGCCCGGACTGATTTATACCGATATCCATGCCTCAGCCGGTGATCCCGGACGAGTCGATCGCGTGAAAACGGGTGTGCCGATGCAGCGGGGAGGTACCGCTGAGGAAGTGGCCGAGGCGATTATGTGGCTCGCCTCGGCGCAGTCTTCCTATGTAACCGGGACTTTGCTGGATGTTACGGGCGGACGCTGATGCTTATTTGAGCGCCATCCCAAGCAACATATCGTTGAGTCTCTTCACGAAACCAGCGGGGTCAACTAGTTGCCCACCCTCGGCCAGCATGGCCTGATCAAACAGGATGCTACTCCAGTCATCGAACTTGGCGTCTTCGTACTTCAAACGTTGCACCAATGGGTGGTTGGGGTTGATCTCCAGGATGGGTTTGCTGTCGGGCGCTTTTTGACCCGCCGCTTTCAGCATCCGCAGCAGATTGCCCGATAGCTCATGCTCTCCCGAGACCAGGCAGGCGGGTGAGTCGGTGAGACGGAAGGTGACGCGTACATCGGC
>JAIXQV010000066.1 GCA_027485535.1 Oxalobacteraceae bacterium
AACACCAGTACCGCTCATCAATCATTGCTGGTTGAGTCCACCGGAGATGTGTCCGGCAAGATCACCTACGGTGACCTGGAAATTCGCAAAGGCGGCAACATCGCCGGCGAAATCAACTCCGCACCGGTCAGAAACAAGGTCTAGCATTCCCCGGCGACACGCTAGGTAGCCGAGAGATTTCGACTACGAAAAGCTTCACCTACAGTTTTTTGCCAATTTGATATCAACCCATTCGCGGGCCAGCGGCGGTGGGTTTGATTCCAGCAGCATCCAAGGCGTTTATCCATGCGAGCAGCCCTCTACACGCGCCGCGGCCCCGCGGCTGAAGTACTCCATATCGTCGAACAAGCGACGCCCCAACCCGGCACAGGCGAAGTTCGCGTCAAGCTGGCTTTTAGCGGCGTTAATCCTTCGGACGTGAAATCCAGAGCAGGCGTCGCCGCCCGTACCGGTGGCTTTGCAGAGGTCATACCGCACAGTGATGGTGCCGGTGTCATTGATGCAGTAGGCGATGGTGTCGATGCTGCACGAATTGGTCAGCGTGTCTGGCTCTTTAACGGTCAGTGGGAACGACCCTTTGGCACTGCAGCTGAATTCATCACTTTGCCTGCGAATCAGGCCGTTCCACTACCAGGCTCGGTATCGTTTGAAGTTGGCGCATCGATTGGTATACCCCTCATGACCGCCATGCACGCGGTGCAGGCTTGCGGTTCGCTATTGGGAAAGACCATTTTGGTACCAGGTGCAGTCGGTAGCGTCGGCTATTACGCCACACAACTCGCCTGTATGGCCGGTGCGCGTGTGATTGCTATCGTCAGTAGCGAACAAAAAGCAGCGCAGGCACGTCAAATCGGCGCAGCGGAAACGATCAATTACAAAACCGAGCAACTCGTCGAGCGGGTACTAGCGCTCACCGATGGCAAGGGCGCCGATGCAATCATTGATCTCGATGCCGCCACCCACGCACCGCTCTACGGCCAGATGCTAAGGTTTCAGGGTAAGGCTGTCGTTTATGGGTCCAACCAGCCGCAGTTCAGCATGCCTTTCGGCCCGATGATTCTTGGCTTTGTAAACATCTACTGCTTCATCGTTTACAAGTTACCGTCACAAGCAATGCAGCAGGTCATAGAGAGTGTGCAATCAGTTCTCATGGATGGGGCACTACAGCATCCGCCGACGGCCATCTACCCGCTGAATGAAATCGCAGCCGCGCATCAGCAAGTCGAACGCGGTGCCAATGCGAAGGTACTGGTTCAACTTTAAGGCGCTCGGCTTGACCCCAAAGCGATTCATCGAACTTACACATCATACGACTGAATAATTCGATACTGAATCATTCGATACTGAATCATTCGATACTGAATAATTCGATACTGAATAATTCGATAGGTATCGGTATCAAGAAGCTGCTGCCGCTCGAATCATGTTTCTTGCAATAAGCAGTTGTTGAATTTGCGTCGTTCCTTCATAAATCCGGAACAGCCGCACATCCCGATAAAAGCGCTCGACTGCATAGTCCGCAATGTATCCAGCGCCGCCGTGAATCTGTACTGCACGGTCAGCCACTCGACCACACATCTCAGACGCAAATAACTTGCAGCACGAGGCTTCGGTCGAGATATCTTCGCCCTCATCACGTCGACGCGCAGCATCAATCACCATGGAACGTGCGGCATAGATCTCAGCCTTACTGTCTGCCAGCATGGCTTGAACCAACTGGAAATCGGCAATTGGTTTACCAAACTGCTGGCGCTGCATCGCATACGCCAACGAATCAGCCAGCATACGCTCAGCAGCTCCCACGCAGACGGCGGCGATATGCAGTCGGCCCTTATCTAATACTTTCATGGCCGTCTTGAAGCCGACACCCTCTTTACCGCCAATCAGATTGGCAACCGGCACACGGCAGTTTTCCATAATGACGTCACAGGTGTGCGCGCCCTTCTGCCCCATTTTGATGTCGCGCTTTCCTAGCGTCAGGCCGGGCGTGCTTGCTTCTACCAAAAATGCAGAGATACCCGCCGCGCCTTTGATGGTGGAATCAGTACGCGCCATCACCGTAAAAATCCCTGCCTCGGGAGCGTTGGTAATGTAGCGCTTAGTGCCATTCAAAATATAGACATCACCGTCGCGGATTGCGCTGGTACGTAGCGACGCTGCATCCGAACCCGCATCCGGCTCTGTTAGCGCGAATGAAGCAATCAAGTCACCCGAGGCTAGTCGGGGTAAATAGGTTTGTTTTTGCTCGATAGTGCCATCGATAATCAGGCCCTGCGAGCCGATGCCATTGTTGGTACCGATCAGTGAACGAAATGCGGGCGATGTCCAGGCTAGTTCGAAAGCGACACGAACCTCTTCCTCCATCGTTAGGCCGAGCCCGCCAAATTCTTCGGGTATCGATAAACCAAAAAGACCGAGCTCACGCATGTCGTGAATCAGCTCTGCAGGGATTTCGTCAGTCTCTGCAACGGTAGACTCCGCCGGAACGAGTCTAGTGCGCACAAAACGTGCGACCGAATCGATCAGCATATTCAGGGTCTGCGGGTCTCGTATCATGAGGTATGCTCAGTTTTATTATTTGCCGATTATGCCACCGCGCTTGCGGGCCTATACCGACCGGCGGTCAGTGGTGGTAATCAAGTGAAATGAAATCTGCTAACGAGGCTGGCATGACGGGTGCTCTTTCACATCTCCGCGTATTGGATCTTTCACGTGTACTGGCCGGGCCCTGGGCCAGCCAGCTACTTGCCGACATGGGTGCCGATGTCATCAAGATCGAGCGCCCCGGTAGCGGCGACGATACCCGAGGCTGGGGGCCGCCGTTTCTAAAAGATGAGGCGGGTAATGACACGACCGAGGCGGCTTATTATCTTGCCGCCAACCGCGGTAAAAAATCTCTGACACTGAATATCGCCACACCTGAAGCGCAAGCGATTATCCGAGAGCTCGCAAAAGAGTCAGACGTCTTCATCGAAAACTACAAAGTCGGTGACATGGCACGCTATGGCTTGAGCTATGAAGCGCTGAAGGAAATCAACCCGCGCTTGGTGTATTGCTCGATTACCGGGTTTGGACAAACTGGCCCGATGGCAGACGTGGCGGGATATGACTTCATCGTGCAAGGCTTGGGCGGGCTAATGAGCATTACCGGCGAGCGCGATGACTTGCCCGGTGGCGGACCCCAAAAAGTCGGTATAGCGGCCGCCGACATCATGACTGGTCTGTACTCCACCATCGCGATTCTTGCTGCTATTGAACATCGCCGCATCAGTGGCGAGGGTCAGTATATTGATATGGCGCTGCTCGATGTACAGGTCGCCACTATCGCCAATATGAATATGAATTATCTTTGCTCGGGAAAGGTCCCCACTCGGCAGGGTAATGCACATGCCAACATCGTTCCCTACCAAGTGTTCGATGCAGCGGATGGCGAGATCATTATCGCGGTTGGTAATGACACACAATTTGCGCGCCTGTGTCGTGTGCTTGGCTGCCCCGAACTTGCGAGCGATGAGCGCTATGCAAACAATGCTAACCGGGTAAGAAATCGCGACATCTTGTTACCGCTACTTCAAGCACGACTTATCACAGGCGAGGTTGCAGATTGGGTTCGATTGCTAGAACCAGAGGGTGTTCCCTGTGGCCCAGTTAACTCGATCGCGCAGACTTTCACGAACCCGCAGGTCATGCACCGACAGATGCGCATCGACTTACCCCACCCGCTATCGGGAAGCGTGCCGTCGGTCGCCAATCCCATCAAGTTCTCTGATACGCCGATCCAGTATCGCAACGCACCGCCTACACTCGGGCAGCACTCGCATGAGGTTCTTCAGCAATATGTCGGGTTATCCGATGAAGA
>JAIXQV010000118.1 GCA_027485535.1 Oxalobacteraceae bacterium
ATCCCGACGAACAAGCAAGCTACGGCACCTACAACGTGCTTTGGCAAATTGATCAGGCGCGTCAACTGAAGATGCCCTACCTCTACCTTGGCTATTGGATCGCGGACAGCGACAAGATGCGATACAAGGTGAATTTCCGGCCGATCGAGGCACTGCGCCGCGGCAATTGGGAGTCACTCGAGGCCTGATCAGAGCGCGCGGTTACAATCCAGCAGTTCATTCCGCCAAGCTCATACTGTGTCTGCCTCCCCGCTCTACGCCCTCGCTCGCCCGCTGCTGTTCTCGCTTGATCCCGAGTCAGCACACGACGTCACCTTATCCACGCTAAGCGCTTGTGCAAGGCTTGGACTCACGCAGTGGCTGCCAAAACCTGCACCTGATCCGCGTACCGTGATGGGTATACGCTTTCCGAATCCCGTCGGTCTCGCGGCCGGCCTGGATAAAGACGGCGCCTGTATTGATGGCTTGGCCGCGCTGGGCTTCGGCTTCATTGAAATCGGTACTGTCACGCCACGTGCGCAACCCGGAAATGCTAAACCACGCATGTTTCGTCTACCGCAGGCGAACGCGCTGATTAATCGCATGGGTTTCAACAACGGCGGTGTCGATGCCTTTGTACGCAATGTGCAAGCGTCACGTTTTTATCAGGACAAGCAAGGTGTTCTGGGTTTGAATATCGGGAAAAATGCGGACACGCCAATTGAACGCGCGACCGACGACTACCTGACTTGCCTGGAAAAAGTCTATCCCTTTGCCGACTATGTCACCGTCAACATCTCATCGCCCAACACGAAGAATCTGCGTCAATTGCAGCAAGCTTCAGAGCTTGGCGCGCTACTGTCTGCACTGAAACAGACACAGAACTCATTGGCCGACCGTCATGGGCGCTACGTACCGATCGCGCTGAAAATTGCACCCGACCTAGACGCTGAGCAGATCACATCAATTGCTGATTCACTACTGCAGCATCAGATCGATGCAGTGATTGCGACCAACACCACCATTACACGCGACGCTGTGCAAGGTTTCGCGCATGCGGATGAAGCCGGCGGCCTGTCAGGAGCGCCGGTGCTCCCGCTGTCGAATCACGTGATTAGCGCATTGCGCGCAGAACTGGGCGATTCAATACCGATCATTGGCGTGGGCGGCATTCTGAGTGGCGCCGACGCCCAGGCGAAAATGCTCGCTGGCGCCAGTCTGGTACAGGTCTACACTGGACTCATCTACCGGGGACCGGCGCTAGTCAGCGAGTGCGCGCAGGCATTGGCCTCGGTCAAAACAAAACAATAAGTTGGTAATCACGGAGACAAGCATGGACAAGACCACCCTCGGCTCGAGCGATTTGCATGTATCGAAAATCTGCTTAGGCACCATGACCTTTGGCGAGCAAAATACCGAGGCCGAAGCGCATCAGCAACTCGACTATTCGCTGGAGCTCGGCATCAACTTCATTGACACTGCAGAGATGTATCCGGTGATGCCACGCGCCGAGACCCAAGGCACTACCGAGCGCTTTATTGGTAGCTGGCTGAAGCAGGCGGGGAATCGTCAGAAGGTCGTGCTGGCGACCAAGATCGCAGGACCGTCGACCATGGCGAGCTGGATACGCAATGGCCAGAATAATTTTGACAGAAAAAATATTCGCGCTGCGGTGGAAGACAGCCTGCATAGACTGCAAACCGATTATATCGATCTTTACCAATTACATTGGCCCAGCCGCAATGCACCGATTTTTGGTCAGCTGTTTTTTGATCCTCAACGAGAGAGGCCACACATCCCAATCGAGGAAACACTGACTGCACTGAAAGAGATGATCGACGAAGGCAAGATTCGCTATATCGGTGTATCGAATGAAAGTGCCTGGGGCGTTTCAAAATTCTGCAGCGTATCGCAACACGCAGGTCTACCGCGCATCGTCTCGATTCAGAATGCGTATCACCTGGCGAATCGGCAGTTCGAAGGCGGTACGGATGAAGCCTGTTTCCGCGAGAATGTCGGCTTGCTTGCCTACAGCCCACTCGCCTTCGGGCAGCTAACAGGCAAATACATCAACGATCCGAAAGCGCATGGACGACTGACGATTTTTCCACCGAACTGGAGCCCACGCTACACACGACCGCGCGTGATCGAAGCGACCCGCCGTTACATGAAAATCGCTGCCGATAATGGCATGAGCGTGACACAACTCGCACTGGCCTGGTGCTACAGCCGCTCGTTCGTTGCCTCCACCATCATTGGTGCAACAACAGTGCAGCAATTGAAAGAGAACATCGATGCGTATGCGGTGAAGTTATCGGACGAGGTGGTCCGCGCCGTCAATGAGGTTCATCTGGAGTTCACCAATCCGGGGATGTAAACGCTGAAATCGTAGGCGTACTGGATCTAGCTTGCGAACATGGGGTAAAGCACTACGCCCCACGTTCCCAAGGCCAGTACAAAGGACAGCATCACCGCTGCGCTACCAAGGTCTTTGGCGTTCTTCGATAGCGAATGTCGATCAAGCGACACTCGATCGACTACCGCTTCAATCGCGGAATTCAGTAACTCGACAATCAGCACCAGCACCAGCGAAGCGATCAGCGCGAGCTTCTCAAGACGACTCACTGGCAAGAGCAAGGCCACAATGATGCCGGGCACGGCGATCATTAGCTCCTGTCGAAACGCATGCTCATGCCGCCACGCTGCGCGAAATCCATCCAGCGAGTAAAAGAAGGCAGCGAACACACGCCGCAGCCCGCTCTTGCTCTTGAATTGACTAACCGGTTGTTCGGTATCAGACATAATTCAGGTGCGCTGATGATCGCGATAAATTTCGCGGAAGGTTTTGCCGGACGGTGCTGGCATATCCCGCTGATCGGTCCAACCGGCGGCGCCTGGTAAAGCATGAATCAAGCGGTGCTCACCACCCAGCAGCTTGAGCGCACGCGCAGCCCACTTCGTTGCAAAACGATACAGCGTCGGCCGCTGTGCAAAGAATGCCCACACACCGAAAGCAAAGTACTCAAACGTTGGTCTCAAGCCTTTTTTGAATTGCTTTTCACGCAGCTTGCGCAGCAAATCGGGTAAAGGAATTTTCACCGGGCACACCACATGGCACTCACCGCAGAGCGTGGAGGCCTGCGGCAGATCCACCGCGTTCTCGATACCCACATAAGACGGCGTCAGTACACTCCCCATCGGCCCCGGATAGACCCAGCCATAACTGTGACCGCCAATTTTTTGATAAACCGGGCAATGGTTCATGCAAGCACCACAGCGTATGCAACGCAGCATCTCTTCAAACTCGGTGCCGATCAATCCGGTTCGCCCAGCATCTACCAACACGAAGTACATATGCTCGGGACCATCCTGATCATCCTTACCGCGCGGGCCAGTGAGCAAGGAAAAATAATTCGAGATCGATTGCCCAGTCGCCGAGCGCGGCAGCAAGCGCATGACGGTGGCCAGATCATCCAGCGTCGGCAATACTTTCTCGATACCGGTCACCACTACATGCACCTTCTCAGGCTTGATGGTGCACATGCCCTCGTTACCCTCGTTCGTCACGACCGCTACTGAGCCGGATTCTGCGATTACAAAGTTACCACCGGTGACACCCATATCGGCCGACAGAAAATGAGGCCGCAAAACTTCGCGCGCTTCGCGCGTCATTTCCGGGATATCGGTGAGGCGTGGCTTGTGATGTACTTTCGCGAACAGATCGGCGATCTCGTCTTTATCCTTGTGCACCACCGGCGCGATGATATGGGATGGCGCCTCGTTATCATTGATTTGCAGGATGTACTCACCCAAATCTGTTTCGATCGGAACAACGCCCACCGCCTCCAAGGCGCGGTTGAGTTGCATCTCCTCAGATACCATCGACTTTGACTTGATGACTTTCTTCACGTCGTGCTTCTGCGCGATCTCTACCACCAAACGCGCCGCGTCCGCAGCAGTTTCGGCATAGAGCACCTTAGCACCGCGTCGATTGGCCTCGCGCTCGAAAGTCTCGAGCCACACATCGAGATTAGTGATGGCACGCATACGGCGCTCGACCGCAGCGTCTCGCGTCGCCTCAAAATCATCTAGCTCGGTGATGGCGGTGGCACGTGCCGTGACGAACTTGGTCGATAGTTTTTTCAGGTTCTGCTGCAAGCGCTGATCAGCGAGCTTCTGACCTGCGCGCGCCTTGAAATGCATTGACTGAACTTGCATCAGATATCCCCTGCCAGCAGTTGTGCCACGTGCAGCACGCGTGTTTTATTGTCGCCGGTCCGACGCAACCGTCCCTCAATATTCAGCATGCAACCTAAGTCGCCCAACACTACAGCATCAGCGCCGCTGGCATGAATATGTTCGCACTTCTCATCCACGATGGCCGTAGAGATATCACCGTATTTCACCGCAAATGCACCGCCAAAACCACAGCACTGTCGGGCATGTGACATCTCGGTCAAAGCAACACCTTCACGCTTGGCGATCAAATCGCGCGGCTGACGCTCCACACCAAGCTCGCGCAGTCCACTGCAAGAGTCATGGTAGGTCACGCTGCCACGAAACGCATTCGGTGCGGCAGTAGGTAGTTTTTCAATATGCGCGACATTGACCAAGAAATCCGTCAGCTCATACACGCGCTGCTGTACGCGCTGGTAGCGTTGCAGTAATGCAGGGTCGTCAGAAAGAATATCGTCGTAGTGGGTACGAATCGTCCCGCCACACGAGCCGGAAGGGATCACGATGTAGTCAAATCCTTCGAACTCATCGAGAAACTTGGCGGCCAAGGCACGTGCGGCTGGCTTGTTGCCCGCGCTGTAAGCAGGTTGTCCGCAGCATGTTTGCGTGTCCGGCACCACCACCTCACAACCGGCGGCCTCCAGTAACTTGATCGCAGACAACCCGATCTCCGGGCGCATCACGTCGACCAAACAGGTCACCATCAATCCGATACGCATTTTTTCCTAGCGCGCTTGCATTTTTTGACAACGCGGATTATCCGATGCCTCGGTCGTCAATAGAACAGCGCGGGGTGATGAAATAAATTCGTTCGGGTCCAAGGATTGATCGAACAGCGGACAAACTTGAAATACCGTTTCACATTGTGATATAAGGTAATTCGGCATTACACCAACCCACCATGAAATCCGATCCAAGCCCCGGCAGTGACAAAACCTCGATCCAGGTCATCGAGCGCATGATCACGCTGCTCGACGTCCTAGCTGACCACTCCGATCCGGTCAGCCTGAAAGACCTGTCGAGCGCTACAGGTTTACACCCCTCCACGGCCCATCGCATCCTGAATGACATGGTCGCGAAGCGCTTCGTCGACCGGACCGAGCCTGGCAGCTACCGCCTCGGGATGCGATTGCTGGAACTGGGGAATATCGTCAAAAGTCGACTCAATGTCCGTGAAGCCGCTCTCCCTTGGATGCAGGCACTGCATCGCAAGACCCAGCAGACGGTTAACCTCTCGGTTCGACAGGGTGATGAGATTGTTTATATCGATCGCGCGTTCTCCGAGCGTTCTGGAATGCAGGTGGTGCGCGCCATCGGTGGCCGCGCCCCACTTCACCTGACCTCGACAGGCAAATTATTCTTGTCCGTGGACGACGCTAAGGCCGTGCGCGCCTACGCCACCCGTACCGGTCTTGCGGGGCATAACAAAAACTCGATTACCGATTTGGCGAAGCTGGAGCGCGAACTATCACTGGTGCGCGCGCGTGGCTATGCGCGTGACAATGAAGAACTTGAGCTCGGCGTGCGTTGTATGGCGGCGGGCATCCGCGATGATTCTGGGCGCTTGGTAGCTGGCTTATCGATCTCCGCTCCAGTCGACCGCCTGCAAGATGAGTGGCTGGATGATCTGATCGCCACCGCGAGCAGTATCTCGAATGTGCTCGGATATCAGGCAATCGAGAGCACCTGAGCAGCGAAGAAGCGCCAATAAAAAAGCGACCTATCGGGTCGCTTTTTTGTGGAAAGCTGTCAATTAGCAGCAATTAGCCAAAATTAGCTGCGGTTTGAGCGACGTTCGGATACCACCGAAGCACCCCGAGATTCCAACCATTTACGAATACGGCTAGCATCTGCCAAGCGGGCCTGTTTGCTCTTGGAGTCGAGGAAGATCATCACGAACGGACGACCCGACACATGAACATGCATCACGAGGCAGCGACCCGCCTCGGAGATATACCCGGTCTTCTGCAGACCGATCTCCCAATCAGAGCTCTCAATCAGACCATTGGAGTTGCGGTACTCCAGCGTCCGACCGCCCGGATCAACCGCATAACGGCTATCGGTCGAGTATTGACGAATCAATGGGTGCTGGTAAGCAGCCACCACAAGTTTTGCAAGATCACGCGCACTAGAGACGTTCGAGCTATTCAATCCGGTGGAATCACTGAACTGCGAACTATCCATGCCGAGCTCGCGCGCGCGGGTGTTCATCGCCACAACAAAGGCACGAATACCACCCGGATAATTACGACCCAGCGCAGCAGCGGCGCGGTTCTCCGAACTCATCAAGGCAATATGCAGCATGTTGGCGCGAGAGAGTTGTGCGCCAACGCGTAGACGCGAGTGGGTAAATTTCTCGCGGTCGACATCCTCTTCGGTCACGGTCAGCAACTCATCGAGATCCTGTCCTGCTTCGACCACTACCAGACTTGTCATCAGCTTGGTGATTGAGGCGATCGGCAAAGGGATCTTCGCGTTTTTCTCAAACAGGACTTCGTTGGTGGTTTGGTCCATCACCAAGGCCACATTCGAGCTCAGCGCCAACGGGTCCGGGGTGAGGTTGAGCCCGGCAAGGTCGCCCGCAGTCAGTACCGGCGGCACGCCGGCCAATGCAGATGCAAACGCCACTTTTTGATAGGCACCACGACGCTTGGCACCGGACTTTTGAACGCCGCCGCCTTCGAGTGCCATTTGACGCCGACGGTGCTCACGCGCCTCTCGGGTTTCGCGCGGATCACGCTTGGCTTTCGCACCACGTGCCTGCACAACTTTCTTTTTCGCGTCGGCATTCTGGGTCCGGCTCGGGGATGAAGCCGCATGAGACACAGGCAGCGCGACCGCCGCAACCAGCGTCAACAGCAATACCTTTAGCGAAAAAACACGCATTTCTAACCCCGATGTGGTGCGAAAAGAGGCTTGCAGTTTAGCAAATTCGTAAAAATAGGCAAGTAAATGAGGGGCTTATAAGCGCTAATTAAACGGCTTTATTACGCCTTATTACGGGCAACGAATCTTTCCCGGGAAGTCATCAGCCTAGGAAAGTAGCAAATTCAGCAACCGCAGCACGCTCGGTCACCAAACTATTTTCGGCCCCGGCGGGGTCAGCGTAGCCCAGCGCCATGCCGCACACCACTTGCTGCTCTGCCGGGATCGCCAAGGTTTCGCTGATCAGGCGATGAAACTGCGTGAATGCTGCCTGCGGACAGGTATCGAGCCCGCGGGCGCGCGCCGCAATCATCACCGTTTGCAAGAACATCCCGTAATCCAGCCAAGAGCCCTGATCCATCACCCGGTCGATCGTGAATATGAGGCCGACGGGCGCATCAAAGAAAGCAAAGTTACGCGCATGCTGAGCTTGCATGCCCGATTTATTGTCACGCGTTAGACCCAGCAGCGCATATAAATCCCATCCCACCTTTCGGCGGCGCTCGATATAAGGCGATACCCACTGTCTGGGGTAGTACGGATACTCCTCAGTGTGCGCCGCATTCTGCGTCGGATCGAGATAAGCCTCGACAATGTTTCGTGCGAGCCGATCACGCGTTGCCCCCGTCACTACGTAAACACGCCATGGTTGGGTATTCGAGCCCGAAGGGGCGCGTGCTGCAACCTCTAGGATGGCCTCGATATCTTCTTGCGCCACTGGCGTCGGCAGAAAAGCGCGAATCGAATGACGCGAACGAATCACGTCGTCGACCGTTTTTTGGGTAGGTGTCTGAATCATAGATATTGGCTTATTGGTTTATTAGCTCGGGCAGTGCTGAACGACACAAAGGCGATCTCATCGGCAGACGCCTTCGGCAGCGCCCGATAATTGCCCGAGGACTTTCTATTTAGAATAAAAAACAAACAGTATTGTCATTGTACGGGGCTCACCCAATCCGGCTTGTCGACTGATCAATCAGATATTCATTTGCGATACATAGTGTTTGTAAATGAATCGCAACCGTTTCGTCGATGCTGTGCCCATATCCACCAGCCATCGCAATCGCTACTGGCAGGCCGCGCGCTTTTGCTGCGTCGAGTACCGCACGGTCGCGCTTAGCCAAGCCGTCCATCGTCAGCGCTAGTCGACCCAGACGGTCACCTTCGAACGGATCAGCACCCGCTAGATAGATAATCAACTGAGGGTCAAAGCGTGCAAACAGCGTTTCCAGCGCAAAATCCAGTTGTGCAAGGTAGTGCTGATCGTCAGTACCATCAGGTAGCGCGATATCCAGATCACTGTGGGACTTGGCGAAGGGGTAATTGTTTTCCCCATGCATAGACAGCGTAAAAATCGCATCGTCATTCGCGAGTATCGATGCCGTGCCGTCACCCTGATGAACATCAAGATCGACAATGGCAACGCGCGTAACGCGTCGCTCGGCCTGCATCAAACGCGCAGCAATGGCCGCATCATTGAACACACAAAATCCCTGCCCATAGTCGGCGTGTGCGTGATGCGTACCACCCGCCAGATTCACGGCAACACCGTACTGCAAGGCTGAGCGGCACGCCGCGATCGTGGCACCCGACGAGCGGCGTGAACGCTCCACCATCGCCTCGGACCAAGGAAAGCCGATAGCGCGTTGCTCATCGGCCGACAAGGCACCACTGGTGACTCGGTGGATGTAATGCGGATGATGCGCGAGCGCGAGTACACCATCACTGGTGCTAGGCGCTTCATGACATTGAAGCGTGGGTATCTGTGCGACTGCCAAATCACGCAACATGCGGTACTTAGCCATCGGGAAGCGATGGCCCGCTGGCAGTGGCAGCACGAAGCAGTCGCTGTAATACGCATCCACGTAATGCCATCTCCGAAAAAGGGAATGTAAAGCCTCTAGACAACGTGCATCGCCCTGCAAGGGCTACCAAAACTGTAGGCGATGTTTTACTTATCGATGTTTTATTCAGCGGCGTTCAGTCGACGACGTAATTCTGGTGAAGCGCCGCAAGCCCCTCGAGCATGCGCGCATACGCAAGCTCGACCGTCTCTGGATCACCCTTGACACCAAGTTCGATATGACGCCGCTTGCCGTTCTCGGCCACGCTCGGCAAGCTGAACACTTTCACACCCGCGAACTCAAGCTCGATCGCTTCCATCAAAGGGGTGAGCGCTGATTCGATACCATCGACCACAATGACTGCTTTCTCGAGATGTTTCACTGCGTGAAACAGATGCGAATGATGGGTATCAAGTGCCCACTTCATCATGGGTTCGGCCATCACCGGGAATCCCGGCACGAAGTAGTGCTTACCGCCATTCGCGCCTTGTAGGGAGAACCCGGGAATCCTATTGAATGCATTCGGAATAATGTCCGCACTGCGAGGAAACTCACCCATCTTGAGTCGATGCTGGTTCTCTGCGGAGTTGAGGTCGGCTTTTATCGGGTCTTTCTCCGCCATCTCGACAATCCGCTGCTGAATCAGCGCCTTGGCCTCGGCATGTAGCTGCAAAGGCGTACCAATCGCGTCCGCCGCGCACTGACGGGTATGATCATCCGGCGTCGCACCAATCCCACCGCAGCAGAACACAATGTCAGCCGTGGCCAGCGTACGGCGCAATGTCGCGGTGATGCGCTGCGGATCATCGCCAATGTATTCCGCCCACCCAAGCGATAAGCCACGCTCGCTGAGCAGCTCGATCATCTTTGCCAGATGCTTATCGCTACGACGACCGGAAAGAATTTCATCGCCAATGATGATGATGCCAAATGCCATGATGAGTCACTTCAAAAGAGAGATTAATAAGGACAATGCAAGCTACCGCTTGATCGAATTATAGGAGTACTCGGCTGATAGAATGCGGCTCACGTAAACCAACAAAGGAGATCAGCATGTCCATGACTATGACATCAAGCGGACTGCAATATGAAGACCTGGTAGTCGGCGAGGGTGACGAGGCCACTGCTGGTCACTACGTCAGCGTGCATTACACCGGATGGCTACAGCAACCCGATGGCAGCGAGGGCGAAAAATTTGATTCAAGCGTTGACCGTGATGAGCCTTTCGAGTTCGATTTGGGTGCGGGCCATGTGATTCAAGGTTGGGATCAAGGCGTGCAAGGCATGAAGGTCGGCGGCAAGCGTCGCCTCGTGATCCCCTCCTCGCTCGGCTACGGCCCTCAGGGCGCCGGTGGCGTGATCCCGCCGCATGCCACACTGATATTTGATGTCGAGCTACTGGGCGTCTGATCGCAATCGATCATCAAGCTGCAGAGCGCGCCGCGCTACCACCTCAAGCAGTAAGCGGCGTGCTGCAGTACCGATTAATTGTCGATCAAGATGACATGAACCCGGTAGGGGCCATGTGCACCGAGCACAATCGTTTGTTCGATGTCGCCGGTACGCGATGGGCCCGAAATAAAATTCGTTGCACGCGGTAGTTCGCCACGCTCTTGTTTGGCCAGTGCGAACGCCTCCTCCATCGAACCCACAATGCGCGACACCGGCAGCAACGCGATATGCGTTTCTGGCAGTAGCGCGGCGGATGAGTAGGTATCCGGCCCAGACAGCAGCATGAGCGTGCCGGTCTCAGCAATCGCGCAGAAGCAGCCCGTAATCCCCACCAAGTCTTCGTTCACTGGCTTGCGAAACTCAACCGCAAGTCCATGCTCCTGCCAAGGTAATTCTTGCAGCGTGCGCCAAGCGATCGCCTGCCGATGGGCGCCTAGCCCATCAAGGTAGCGGGCCACGGCCGCAGGCACGTGCTCGGCTGAGATCACTCGGTCGAGGGTTTGCGAGGTGCGCTCGGCCTGCTGACAAAAGCGCCTGATCAGGTCACTGCCTAGATCCGGACGCGGCCCGGGAACATGCTGGGTTAGATACTGCTGCACTTGCTGGCGTTCAGCGTCAGCGACCTGCTCGGGTCGACCCTGTGCCTGCCGGATGCGCTGGAAAATCGCGTTACGTGCGGCCGATGTGTCCATGATGCCCCTTCTATCGAGTTGGCGATTTTATCGCGGCGCAAGCCTGCCGAGCTGGGCCATCAGCGCCGCACAGCATGATTAGAATTCAGCGCTTTTTATAAATAATTCACCGGGTATTCGGGGCTGTTGCGCCTGAATGCCGACTGAATGCTGGCTGAATAGCGCTGGAATGACGCCTGAATAGCGACCGGATCGCAACTGGAAAAGCATCTAAGCAGCGCCCGATATACCCGGCCTAGCGTATTAGCATATTCGGAAAACATCTAAGCCCGGTTTGTGGGCGAAGCTTATTTGCCTTAAAATACAAGGCTTTGCGACTTGCGCTCGACAAACCGATAGGACGCGCCTCATGACCCACGTTGTAACCGAATCCTGCATCAGCTGCCGCTACACGGATTGTGTCGATGTCTGTCCGGTGGACTGCTTCCGGGAAGGTCCGAACTTTCTCACCATTGAGCCTGACGAGTGTATCGACTGCGCGGTATGCGTAGCCGAGTGCCCCGTTAATGCGATTTTTGCGGAAGAAGACGTCCCCGCCGACCAGCAGCAGTTCATTAAATTGAATGTTGAACTGGCGCGTAAATGGCCTTCGATCACAAAATCCAAGAGCGCACTGGCTGATGCGGATGACTGGAAAGACGTCAAAGACAAGCTCCAGTACCTCAAGCGCTGAACTGTTAACCCGAACGCGCCTGCCCTTCGCAGGCGCTCAGCACCCGGACCCATGCGGGTCTGTCAGTGATTTCCGATCCTAATGAACACTTCTGTCCACACCCCTATTGAAACCGACGCCGTCATCGTTGGCGCTGGTCCGGTTGGTCTTTTTCAAGTTTTCGAACTCGGCCTGCTGGAAATAAAAGCACATGTGATTGACTCTCTGACTGCCGTTGGCGGACAGTGCGTCGAGCTGTACCCGGACAAACCGATCTACGACATCCCAGCAGTTCCGATGTGCACCGGTCAGGAACTGACCGATAGCCTGTTGAAGCAGATCGCTCCGTTTGGTGCCACCTTCCACCTCGGACAGGAAGTCACGCTGGTTCAAAAACGTGACGATGGTCGCTTTGATCTTGAGACGTCGACTGGCACCAAGTTCATCACTAAAACGATTTTCATCGCCGCTGGCGTTGGCTCATTCCAGCCACGCACCATCAAGGTCGATGGCATCGAGAAGTTCGAGAGCAAACAACTGTTCTATCGGGTCAAGGATCCGGCGCGTTTTGAAGGCCGCAATATTGTCATCTGCGGTGGCGGTGATTCCGCACTCGACTGGGCACTCAATCTGCATGGCAAAGCCGAGTCGGTGATTATGGTTCACCGACGCGAGGAATTCCGCGCGGCACCTGCTTCAGTCGCAAAAATGCGTGAACTTTGCGAACAATTCGAAATGCAGCTACTGATCGGTCAGGTGACGGGCTTCGAAGAAGCCAACGACACCCTCACCGAGATCAAGGTCACGGGTGCTGATGGTGTCACCCGCCGTCTACCGCTAGATGATTTACTGGTGTTCTTCGGCCTGTCACCCAAGCTGGGCCCCATCGCCGAATGGGGTCTCGATATCGAGCGCAAGCAATTGGTCGTAGATACCGAGAAGTTTGAAACGAATGTGCCTGGTATCTTCGCAGTGGGCGACATCAATACCTACCCCGGCAAGAAAAAGCTCATTCTCTCGGGCTTCCATGAGGCTGCATTAGCCGCTTTCGGTGCTGCGCCGTATATTTTTCCGGATAAGAAAATCCACATGCAGTACACCACTACCTCGCCGAAACTGCACAAGGTGCTGGGTGTAGAGTCGCCGACATTTGACTGACGCTGGATTTGTGATGTGACGACAAGGCACCTGCGGGTGCCTTGTTTTTTATGGCCTCAACCAATCCGATAGCAAGGCATCTTTCGGCTCCCCCAGCGAGAAGCTTACCCCTCCGCGGCTATCGATAAATCCAACATACGGCGTCATGCCACGCCACTCCGGATTGACTGAAAACTGCAGCACTTGGCTGCGGCCGCGAAAAAGAAACAAGCGATCAGCCGGGCTATAGTGGGGATCTTCGAGCAAGGCGGCGTTACTCTCGGCATCCATCGATACAACATAAAGCGGTACATGCGCTGCGATAACGCTGCGCTTGCTGGCTAAGCGTTTGATCGCCGCCGGGCAGTGCATGCAGGTCACGGAGGTGAATACGACAAGCGCTGGCTGCTTCTGCTTGCCAACAAGGGATCTCCAAGTGGTCTGCTCAAACGGCTCAACGAACGAGGACGCTGCAAAGCTAGACTGCATCAGGAGCAGTAATAGGCTAGCGCAAATCTTCCACATAAGTCTCATGCTCAGTTCTCCAAACAACAACGATACGTTTGCCTTGAACGGCTAGGCGAGGATGATCATTTTCCAGCGGCGTACTGCGTAGATCGACATGACGAAAACTGCGCCCATCATCATCAGATACCCAAGCGCGCAGGTGCGTACGCTCACCATCGAATACCCGCCAGACGATGACGACACGGCTACCAACACTCGCCACATCGGCATGGTCAGCTAATTGATCCGGCAATTCAATTGCTTCACCCAGAGGCCGGCCTTCCTGATCCAGCTTGCCGTATCGGGCTCGTAACTTACCCGCACGATCCCCAAACCAAACCGCGTGGTATCCACCCGTGTTGGCAATGGCGAGGCCCGGGCCGTGGTGGGGGCACGCCTTCAATATCCATTGATCGGTACTCGCCCTTTGCATTCCAGACGCACCCGCACGTGAGATGCGAGCAAATGCATGATCTCTGACACTACCGGGGAACACATGCCGCCACATGACAGCAATACCTTGCTGAGGCTCGCTCACCATAGCGATACGACAGCACTCGCAGCTGTAGTCGGCCAACTTGGTGTCGGGTCCGAAGGTTTTTCCGTTATCGACTGATACGTTGTAGTAGACAGCCGCACCGGGGTAGGCGTCCGG
>JAIXQV010000191.1 GCA_027485535.1 Oxalobacteraceae bacterium
AAGGCCTCGCGTAGCAAAGATAAGGGTTTATCTTCGGTCCGTAGCCGCCGCTCTTCCATCACGACACGAATCTCTTTGCTGAATTCCGCCGGATCCATGATGAGGTTCTGCATACGATCCGCCTCCAGCGCCATCACACGCTCCAGACGCGAGCGCTCTACCTGCTCGTGATAGGCGGTGTAATCCCTGCTGGTGAAGGCATTGGAGCGACCGCCCAGCTCGGCAACTCGCTTACTGAACTCGCCCGGCTTGAGCTTTTTGGTGCCCTTGAACATCATGTGCTCGAGCACATGGGCAACACCGGTGGTGCCATTTAGCTCGTCAATACTGCCGGCGCGGTACCACACCATATTCACCACGGTCGGTGCGCGATGGTCTTCCTTGACGATCAGCTTCAAGCCGTTGGCAAGGCGAAACTCATGCGTGTCAGTAGCGGCCTGCGCCAACACCGGCAGCACCAAAGCAAGTACTGTCAGCAAGTAGGTAAAGAAGGATTTGCGTCGGTCGACCATGGGGTAGGCTCTGTTAGAATCGAAAGCTTCTGATGGGTGATGCGAAGTGGCAGATTCTATCTGTTGTCGTGACTCACCGCAGCGAACCCAAAAACACCTCGCCGGATGTTCAGCTTTCTCAAGAAAAAATCGTCGCCCCCAGTAGCAGAGGCTCCTGCAGCTGGCGCATCGCCCGTCCTAGAGGCCGCGCCGCAAGACGCCGCGGAGGCTAAGCAATCTTGGCTAAAGCGCTTGAAGACCGGACTGGTACGCACCTCCAGCAATATCTCAACGCTATTCACTGGCACACGGATTGATGATGCGCTGTATGAAGAGCTCGAAGCCGCGCTGCTGATGGCCGATGCCGGCGTAGAAGCGACTCAGTTTTTACTCGACGCACTTAAACAAAAAGTCAAAGCAGACAAGCTGACCGACACGCTGCAAGTCAAGGCAGCACTGCGCGAGCTGATGATTGATCTGCTTCAGCCGCTGGAGAAGCAGCTCATGCTGGGACGTGAGCAACCGCTGGTGATCATGATCGCTGGCGTGAACGGCGCCGGTAAAACCACCACCATTGGCAAACTCGCCAAGCACATGCAACATCATGATCAGAAAGTGTTGCTCGCTGCCGGCGACACCTTCCGTGCGGCCGCGCGTGAGCAGTTAACCGTATGGGGCGAGCGCAATGGTATCGCGGTGATTTCACAAGCCTCCGGCGATCCCGCTGCAGTGGCGTTTGATGCAGTTCAGGCCGGCCGTGCACGTGGCATGGATGTGGTGATGATCGACACCGCGGGTCGTCTGCCCACGCAGCTGCACTTGATGGATGAGCTGAAAAAAATAAAACGCGTGATTGGTAAGGGCCTGGAGAATGCACCGCACGAAGTATTGCTGGTGATTGATGGCAATACCGGGCAAAACGCGCTCGCGCAAGTCAAGGCGTTTGATGATGCGCTTCAACTCACCGGGCTGATCGTCACTAAACTCGACGGCACCGCCAAGGGCGGCGTACTCGCCGCGATCGTCAAGCAACGCGCGGTACCCGTGTATTTCATTGGCGTTGGCGAGGGTATTGATGATCTGCAGCCCTTTGTCGCCAGCGAATTTGTTGATGCGCTGCTAGGCTGAGTAAACCTACCTCATGTCGATTATTTCGTTTTCCCATGTCGCTCAACAGTACGCGGGCAATGTCAGCGCGCTCAGTGATGTGTCGATGGAGATCGCCGAGGGCGAACTGGTTTATCTTGCCGGACCCTCTGGCGCAGGCAAATCCACCCTACTAAAACTGATTGCGGGTATCGAGCGCCCAAGTGCTGGCGTGCTGCTTGTTAGTGGCCAAGATATGCGCAAACTCAATCGCACCACGCTACCCTATTGGCGCCGCATGCTGGGCTTGATCTTGCAGCAGCATCGCCTGTTAAATGATCGTAGTGTGCTGCAGAACGTGATGCTGCCGCTGCTAGTGAGTGGTGCTAGCGTTAAAGAAGCAACGCAGCGTGCGCGTGTTGCACTCGATCGCGTCGACCTCGGTAACAAAGCAGATTTGGCACCACAAGCATTGTCCGGCGGTGAGCAACAACGTGTCTCGATCGCGCGCGCCATCGTGCACAAACCACGCATCATCCTTGCGGATGAGCCGACCGCTAATCTCGATCGCGATAGCGGACGACGGGTGATGGACATGCTGCAAGCTTTTCATACTGCAGGTGTTACTTGCATCATCGCTACCCATGATGAACGCTTGCTGCATAACGCAGATCGCGTGGTTCAACTTGAGCGGGGGCGCGTGATTGCCATGCATGATTCCGCCAGCGAGGTAGGCGCATGAACTGGCTGCGTGAACACTGGCGCGCGCTACTGTCTGCACTCTCTCGGGTGCGCAGCGCCCCGGGTGGCTTTGTGTTCAATGTGGTGGTGATTGCCTTGGCGCTGATCCTGCCACTGAGCGGGCTGACTGTATTAGAGAATCTTCGCCCCGTCGCGCGCGATCTCGCGGTTGAGCCGGAACTCAGCGTCTTTCTGGCCACCGATGTAGCACGCAGCCGCGCACAGGTGATCGCTGATGATATTCGCCAGCAAGCCGAGCAGCTGTCGGTACCGGTACGGCTTGAGTTCATCGATCGTGACCAAGCGCTGGCGGCCATGAAAGCACACTCGGGTCTACACGACGTCGTCACCGCGCTCGGTAGTAACCCACTACCCGATGCCTATGTGGTGCGCGTAGCGGGTGGTGATGACAGTGTTTCTCCAGCGCGTATTACGCAGCTGGCTGATGCATTGGGTGGCATTAGCGGTGTTGAAACCGTGCAGCTCGATTCGATGTGGGTCAAGCGACTGGCGGCACTGGTGGATCTGGCGAGTACGGTGCTATGGCTGCTGGCCTTCACGCTATGTGGCGTGGTGCTGGCGGTGGTCTTCAATACGATACGGCTACAGGCCTACACGCAGATGGAAGAAATCAGCGTGACCCGCCTTCTCGGCGCGACAGACGCCTACGTGTCTCGCCCTTTTTACTACCTCGGTGGTTTGCTCGGGCTTTCTGCGGGCATCGTTGCCTTGCTGGCGGTCGCAGCTGGCCTAGCGATGATCAATGTTTCAGTCGAGGAGTTGGCCAAATTGTATGGGTCCAAGTTCTCACTCAGCCCGCTGGATGCTCAGTCCTGTGCGCTGCTGCTCCTAGTCAGTGTGGCGCTTGGCGTGGTTGGGGCTGGATTGTCCGTGCGAAGGGCGCTACGGCTTACCGCTTGATTGTAGGGATCAACTATCCACCCGTCGTTCCAATGACCATCGCCACAGCGGCTCTCTGGGCGCCTAGGCTCAACTTCCCATCAGTTATCCCGACGAAGGCCGGG
>JAIXQV010000239.1 GCA_027485535.1 Oxalobacteraceae bacterium
GTGGCTATCTTGGCGCGGATCGTTCTCAAATGGGATGACCTGCTCATGAATGAACTGCTTGACACGCTCGCGCAGTGCTTCAATCTCGGGGGACAATGAAAAATCCATGGGATCTCGATGTTTGTTAATTGATGATTGTTGATTGAAAAAAGCCTGGTCTCCGTTTAGCGGGGACCAGGCAAACCCAACACAAGGTAACTCACTGAATGCTTACCGCGACCAGCCGGAGCACCGGTCGCGGATTTGTTTACCGCCTAAGGATGATCAGATCATCCTTGACTACGTTGGCAGCTTGAACACCAGCATGATATTGACCTGTGGGAGACAACGATGAAGCAAAGTCTTGTGTTGTTTGCATAACAAACAATACCTAATTTATCGGTTGACGATCTGCGCCGGCAAGCGCAGCACCATCAGCGCACCAATCACCGCAAAACCCGCGAACAAATACAACGCACTGTTCGGGCTTCCGGTTAAATCAGTCAGCCAACCGACCAGTGCGGTGCTCGCCATACCGGCGATATTGCCGAGCGAGTTCACCAGCGCGATACCGGCCGCAGCCGCAGCGCCGGTCAGGAACATCGGTGGCAAACTCCAGAAGCTCGCTTGGGTGGTGGATGCGCCGGCGGCGGCGAGGATCAACCCGAACATCGCAGCGCCAAATCCTAAGCCCGGCGTGCCGCTGAGTGCGAGACCAATGGCGGTAATAAAGCAGGGAATCGCGGTGTGCCACCGACGCTCGGCACGACGATCAGCACTGATGTTGGTGAGCACCATCGCAAACATCGCCACGGTGTAAGGAATCGCGGAGAGCCAACCAATCTGCAAAGGATCATTGATGCCTTGCTGCTTGATCAGTGTCGGCATCCAGAAACTAGTGATGTAAATCGAGCTGGCGATACAGAAATAGGCAACCCCCAGCATCCAGACGCGTCCGCTCTTTAAAGCATCCATCGCGCTGCTATGCCCGGTAGACTGCTCGGCCTCGGCATCAATGTCGTGCTTGATTTGCGCTTTCTCTTCATCACTCAACCATCGCGCATCATCGACACGATTGTCGAGGAACATCAATACCACGAAGCCCAGCACGATTGAGGGTATGGTCTCGACGATAAACAACCACTGCCAGCCACGCAGACCATTCACATCATTCAGCGTCGTGAGTATCCAACCCGATAATGGACCACCAATAATGTTTGAGATTGGAATTGCCGCCAGAAACAAGGCAATAATGCGCCCGCGCCACGCCGCGGGGAACCAGTAGGTGAGATACAGCAGCACACCCGGAATAAAGCCCGCCTCTGCAACGCCGAGCAGAAAACGCAAAACATAAAACTGGGTCGGCGTCTGCACGAAAGCCATCGCGACGCCAATCAAACCCCAACTAATCATGATGCGCGCGATCCAGACCTTGGCGCCGATTTTATGCATCAGGATATTGCTCGGGACTTCGAAGATCACATAACCGAGGAAGAAAATACCGGCACCGAGGCCGTATACCGTATTACTGAACGACAGATCGCCCAGCATTTGCAGCTTGGCGAAGCCGACGTTGACGCGATCAAGGTAGGCCGCCAAATAACAGATGCCCAGAAATGGCACTAAGCGCCAGGCGACTTTACGGTATACCGGTACGTTACTGTCCATTGCTGCCGCCTTTGATATTTGATTTTTTGCGGTTCGAGGAACCCTCGATACGTAGCCACCTAAACACCGAGTGTCTCCGCACCCGGTTGTCGAATTCTGAATTCGGAGTTCGAAGTTCGAAGTCTATGTGAGACGCTGGCGTGCTGTCAAGACGGTGATGACAGCAATGAGAGTGATGACGGCGAAGATACTGATTGGTGGGCCCTGGCCGCCGACATCAAGAAGAGTTGCTGCGCCGAATTGCCTATTCCGCAACCCAGTGGGTCGGCTTTTATTCAGAACGGCCCGTGTTTGCGTTGAGGATGCGGCTACTCTTCCTCAACCGCGATTTGCTCTGATAGCCGCTCCAGCATGAAGTTAGCGGCCTCTTGGATGTGGGTACGTGCGAGTTGCTCTGCTTTTGCGGCTTCACCACCCGCCACCAGTTCAAACAGAGTCTCATGTTCGTCCCAGATGTCGCGCGGCTTGTCAGCGGAAAGCAAGACAGAACCCATCACACGCTGCGTATTGACCCAATGCGTTTCCATCGACTGGCTGATGATGGGGTTATCGGCAAGTTCATAAAAAAAACTGTGAAATGCCATGTCGGCGCTGATCAAATCGCGAACCGATGCTTTGGTCACTGCTTGACGACCCGCCGCTAATAGTTTCTCTGCCCGCTTCTTGGCGCTCTCAGAAAAATTTTCGGAGGCGCGGCGAAATGCCAGACCTTCCATCACCGCCCGTACCTCGTACATCTGACGAATTAACTCGAGATTTAATGGCGCCACCTGCAAACCACGCCCCGGCGCATCGGTGAGTACGCCCTGATTTTTAAGCAGCACGAGTGCCTGCTGCACAGGTTGCCGTGACACCCCTAACTCTTGGGCGATTTGTTCCTGAATAATCCGAGAACCGGCTTTTAGCTTTGCCTCAGCTATTTCACTGAGGATGGCTTTGTGCACTTGCTCAACCAATTTAGGCTGGGATTCAAGAATCTTCATTTGCTTGCTATCGCCTCACTAAGAATCTGTCGATCACAAAAACGCTGGAGATTACCAAAACTCGCCAGCAGGATTGCTACGGGTTTGATCCGCCATTGCGCCACTGCTGCTCAGCCTCATCCCATGTGCCCAAGGCTTGCAGATCAGGCACCCAGGCCAAACCGGATTTGGCGTCGGATGATACAGCCTCCGGCGTCACCAGCACATCTAGCAAGGCAGGCCGATTCGCCAGCGCGCGTTCAATGGCAGCGTTGAGATCTTCCGCTCGCTCTACCCGCTCAGCGTACATGCCTAGGCCTTTGGCCATGGCTGCATAGTCGGAGAATTTCAGGCGCGTACCCACCACCGTGCCATAGCTCTCGATCTGGTCTCGTACCTCAATGGCCCAAGCGCCATTATTGGCAACCACCACCAGCAGCGGCGCATTGTGCCTGACTGCCGTATCCAACTCCATGGCATTAAAACCAAACGCACCATCGCCAGTTGCTACGACGACGGTTTTATCGGGGCATACCAAGCTGGCAGCAACACCCAAGGGTGTACCAACGCCGATGCAGCCGAGTGAGCCAGGATCAAGATAGGTGCTTGCAGGCAGGCCTACCCGCGCAAAGCTCAAGAAGTCACCACCATCAGCGACAAGGATCGCATCCTCATCCACCACGTCCCGCAGCGCTGAGAGCACTTGATTCGGATGCATCAAACCATCAATGCCCGCTTTTGCGTTGCGCATACTCAGGCTTAGTTTTTCAGAGCGCTCTTGATGCTGTTGACGCAAATTCTCCAGCCAGGTTTTATCTGCAGAAGAGGTACGTTCTGCAACCACCTCTAGCATGGCTTGCAGCGTCAGATCGCAACTGGCTAGTATCTCGACCTCACCGCGTCGGTTATCTCGCAACTCGGCTGCGCAATCAGCAATACGAACAAATTTTGCATCGCCAAATACCGCAGGAGAGCCATAAGCCAATTGAAAGTCAAGGCGACGACCAAGGGTAAGTACAACATCGGCCTGCTTCATCACCACACCGCGCATGGCAGCCACTACACTGGGGTGGCTTTCGGGAACCAGCCCTTTGCTCTCGCCTGTATCAAGGTAAGCAGCACCTAAACGTGACAGTAGTTCAGACAGGGCAGCCGACGAAAACTTTGCGCCTCGACCGGCTATCACTAATGGGCGCTTTGCAGACCACAGGAGTTCAACGGCTGCACGCACCTCTGCGTCATTCGGCGCAATAGAATTGAAAGTACGCGGCACAAAGCGCTCTGCTAACTCGACAGCCGGACTGACTCGCCGACGTAATACATCCACCGGAAAATCAAGATACGTCGGGCCGGGTTCGCCGCCCTGCCCTAATGATCGACAGACTGCCTCATCCAACTCTTGCAACGCCAAGTCGGCGTTATAGACCGTGCGGGCGTAGCGCGTGATACTGCGAACCAAATCGGTGTGCGTAATATCTTGTAGTGCGCCGCGATTACCTTGCGGCACAGGCGGTAAGCCTGACAACACCAGTACCGAGCTACGCGCGACGTGTGAATAGGCGATACCGGTCATAGCATTAGTAACCCCAGGCCCGGCGGTCACCAGCGCCACACCCAACCCATTACCTAACTCTGCCTCGGCATGCGCCATGTATACCGCTGCGCGCTCATCGCGAACATCAATGATTTGTATGCCCTCGACATCGAGGCGCATCCAAATGGGCATGATGTGGCCACCACACAAGCCATAGACCCGCTTCACGCCTTGGCTTTTCAAATAGCGGGCGATCAGGGCAGCGACAGATTGATCATGGATTTCGGGTGCTGAGCTCATACTTGTTCCGACCGGTTAGCAATTAGAAATTCCTGCGGGGCGTCACCTGTGGAAGCGCCGAATTCAGGGCCATTAACACCCGGTTACCCAGCCCCAAGCAGCGTTAAATAAACCGTTGGCACCCGCAATAAAGTGTACTATTATTGTACTCTGTATTCAGTATTCAGAGCCAGCAATTTTGGTTTGCTGGCCTTGATTGGCAAGGATTTGGCCATTGAATGAGGCGTTATTCGCTCATCGATTTTGATTTATGAACCGACTACCTACCCTATCTGACGCTGTGGCGACGCACGCCACGCTGACACCCAACAAACTGGCCGCTCGGGATTCGCGCCGCGCCATGACGTTCGCGGAATTAAACCAACGCGCGCAGCAACTGGCGGAAGGCTTGCTCGAGATCGGACTAAACGCCGGCGATCGGGTCGCGGTGTTGGCATACAACTGTGTCGAGTGGGTAGAAATCTATGTAGCGCTCGCGCGGGTGGGTTTGGTCGCGGTACCGATTAATTTCCGTCTGACTGGCCCCGAAGTGGCGTACATCTTGGGTGACGCAGAGGTGCGAGCGATTATTGCGGGTGTTGAATTTTGCGAGCTACTCGAGGCGCAATCGGTGCCGTCTAAATCGCCCTCTATTCGATGCGTGGTGCTGGGTGCTGCACCCAGCCCCGCTTGGATCAGCTACGAGACTTTAATCAGCACCGCTGCAGGCGTTACACAATTCAACGCAGTTGATCCCGATAGTATGTGCGCGCTGATGTACACCTCGGGAACGACCGGCAAGCCCAAAGGGGCGATTCGACATCATTTAGGTAGTTATTTACTCGCACTGGCGACGGCCACCGAGATGCAATTCAGCAAGCGTGATACGGGTTTAATGGTCATGCCCATGTGTCATGCGAATTCGCTGTACTTTGCAAGCACCTTCATTCATCTCGGTGCCACCTGCGTGATTGATGATCGCCGAAGCTTTGACCCTGAAGCTTTGCTCTCAACACTCTCACGAGAAACAGTCACTTTCACTTCGCTGGTACCGACGCATTACATCATGCTGCTCGCATTACCCGAGCAAATCAAACAGCAATACGATGTCAGCTCGGTCTGCAAATTAATGGTGTCATCAGCACCCGCGCGGCGCGATACGAA
>JAIXQV010000177.1 GCA_027485535.1 Oxalobacteraceae bacterium
CTATGTCGTCAACAACTACATGCTGGGGAAAGACTATTTCCCTTTCGATCTGCTCTATTGGAATTCAGATGCCACCAACGTGCCAGCCAGATGGCACCAGCAGTATATCAAGGATCTGTATCGCGAAAACCTGATGGTCCAACCCGGCGCGCTCACCGTGTGCGGCGTGCCCATCGATCTGAAGAGCGTGAAAACCCCCACCTTCATCCAGGCCGGCAAGGAAGATCATATCGCGCCGGCAAAATCGGCCTTCAAACTCACCAAGGCCTTCAGCGGCGAAACCCGCTTCGTGCTGGCCGGCAGCGGGCACATCGCCGGCGTCGTCAACCCACCGTCTGCCATGAAATACCAGCACTGGATCGGTGACCCAACCGTCGCCACCCTCGACGATTTCATCGCCAGCGGCACCGAAACCAAGGGCAGCTGGTGGCCCCACTGGCTCACCTGGCTCACGCCGCGCTCCGGCAAACAGGTTAAACCACGCGTGCCGGGGCAGGGGCCCTACACGGCGATCGAGGACGCGCCGGGGGCGTATGTGAAAGAGCGGATTTGAGGGGCTAAGGAAGGAGGCCTCCGGCGGGCAGGGACGCAGTCCCTGCACCCGTTTGTTTTTTCATGCGACCAGCCCACATCAATTTGAATGAACTGAGTATACATGTAGGCCAGACATTCTAATCAAGCAGCGATCGGCCCCAGTGTGTGCATTATTGGCGTTCCCTAAATCTGGTAGATGCGATGCGTCTCGAATGAGAGGTAGAATTAGTTGTTTTATCAATCAGAGTTGAGCTGGGGAGGGGGACAACACAGCGTCGTAAGGATTGGCTGCCCGAATGTCGAAGGGTAACCAGGCGGTCGGGGATGGGAACGGAGAGGTCTATCCGTTTGGGTGGCCCGTTATTGCTAAAATAAAACTAATATCCACCCGTGATCGGTGCTCGGTGCCCACATTCTAGGCAGGTGTTATTATCACTGAAATTGTAGTTGGAGCAGGCAGGCTCGAGGCAGCCAATTATTTCACATTTGCCGCATTCGACTTCTTTATGTCCGAGGCCCGCACGACACTTTCCAACTGTGTTGTGGGATAACAGCTGACGGATAGCCGCAAGCTCATTCGACTGACCACGGCTTGCCATACCGTAACGAAAGTTTGCCCAAAATGCGGCGTGCTTCGAACGCCACTCATCGAACTCATCGTCAAAGTCAGGTCCTTCAAAGCCATAAAATTTCAACAGACGGCGCCTTATTGGATATGCCGTGATCCGAGGGCCCCAAATAGCGATAGGAAACCATATCAATATCCAGTATAAAAACTCGATCGTTTCAGAGACCGAACTTATAATTAAAAAATACGAGATAACCAGAAGTACCTTTCTTTCTGTAATTCCAGAATATCCACGAGCCGCCCTAAAAGCCAAAGGGCCGCACAAAACTATCCAAAGAAGCGCGCCCGTGAAAATAGACTTAAATAATTTTCTGTAGTTGTAGGGCTTTTTTTCGAAGTGCGGCCCCGTAGATACGTTCGGAGGCTGATCTACAACGGAGATAGATCCAGAACCCTCTCTAGTTGCATTCGTCCCTGGCGGTAAACCTTGAGCAGCTTTCTGCGCCTCGGCAGCCGCATCTGGCGCCGCTTCGGCATCTGACGCAGCTTCGGCATCTGGCGCGGGCAACACTTGAGAGGGCATCGACAAGCTATCACTAGGTGCCTTGCTCAACCATTCCAAGCGCCCTTCAAGGGCATCTGAGAACTTCCTGTACACTTGAAATTGGCAACCAACGAAGTTCTCTGGCTGGCTTGCGCAACCTGACAAACTTGATCGCATTTGATCAAATTCTGCATCACGCCAAGTGCGATCAGCTTCTGATGTCGCATTTTTTGTGAAGTCATCATTCAATGAGCGGAAGCGGGCTTTCTGCTCGATGACGTCTGCATTTGAGCAGTAATTGGGGGAGGCAGGATTGTTGTAATTGCAGACACCCTGCGCACTTGCGCCATTAGCTTGCAGCGCACATCCAGCGACGAACAGGAGCTTCCACCATAAGCCGCTCATACCTTTCCCCCCCCGGTTCCGAATGAGTGCTGATTATTATTGGCTTGAAGGTAAGGGCCAATCAAGGAAAAAAATTTAAGTTTTTCATCAACTTAAAGTTAACTTGAAATAAACTAACCCTACCACTCGTTTCCGAGCTTAGCTGTCTCCCTCAAAACGCCGCTGTGTAGTTTGAAGCAAGGAGTTCCCCACCAGCCCAGGTCTCGATAACAGCGTTGGAATAGGTTCACGATGGCTTGGGCGGACGTCCAATCCGAGCGTTTCGTGTCTTTCGGAGATGGCGTTCGAATGCCGTCAGGCTGATAACGGCTCAACAAACGACAAGAGCCACCCCAACAAAAGTGGGTGCAGGGGCTCAGCCCCTGCCCGCCGGAGGCCCTGCTGCCTGCGCCGCCCTGCGGCGAGGTGGGGTCTGGCGCCGTTTCTGCCTCCCACTATCAGGGGCGCATGATCGAAAATCCCGAAACGTCAGTGCTCTACAACGCCCAGTGCCCGGTGTGTCAGGTCGAGGTTGACCATTATGCGCGGTATGTGGGCGAAGCGGGGTTGCCGATCCGGTTTGATGATCTGAACACGGATGCGCTGCACCGTTGGGGGATTGATGCCGATACGGCCGCGCGCAGCCTGTATGTGCAGCGGGATGGGGTGATTGTTTCCGGCGTTCCGGCGTTTTTGCTGCTGTGGTCGCAGATGCCGCGTTATCGATTGCTGGCGCGGTTCGTGGGGTTGCCGGGGATCAGGCAGGTTGCCAGCGTGGCCTATGATCATGTGTTTGCCCCGGTGCTGTACCGCCGGCACCGGGGCCGGCAGGCCAGGAACCAGCGTATAGGGTGAAAGCCGCAAGGGGGAGTGCGGTGGGGCCGCCCTATCTTGCTGGGCGTTGATGCTGCATGGAGGCGGTTGAAAGTGAGGCACCGCCTTGTCCGAGTTCAACCTGCCGCTTGCGAGTGCGATTATCTGGATGGTGGGCCTGTGCCTGGTGGGTGGGCTGATGACGCCGCGGGCCGATTGGTATGCCCGGCTGCGCAAGCCCGCATGGCAGCCGCCCGGTTGGGCGTTCGGGCCGGGGTGGACGATCATCCTTGGTCTGGCGGCGTGGGCGGCGGTGCGGGCCTGGGATGCCGGTGATGCGGCGCAGCAGCGGGACGTGCTGATCCTGTTCGGCGTGAACGCCGTGTTCCACCTGGCCTGGAGCCCGCTGTTCTTCAAGCTGCAGCGGCCCGATTGGGCGCTGATCGAAGTGCCGTTCCTCTGGGCCTCGGTCCTCGCCATGTTGATCGGGTTGTGGCCGATCGACAGGCTGGCCGCGCTGCTGATCCTGCCCTATCTGGCCTGGGCGGCGTTTGCGGCGTCGCTCAACTGGAAGGTCGTTGATCTCAACCCACGCTGAGGGGACGGTTCATGGCTACGCCGCCGCCTCCAGCACTCGATCCGCCACGGCGGCGGCTTTCGCAAACTGCATCTCGTCCGTCACCGGGCCTTCCAGCAG
>JAIXQV010000027.1 GCA_027485535.1 Oxalobacteraceae bacterium
CAGCGGTATACCGCGACCCAGTTTGCACTCTTCACCAGTCTGGCCGCTGTGCCGCGTACTTTTTTCAATGCGCTTACTGGCTTCATGGTGGCGCAGACCGGTTGGTTTGTTTTTTTCCTGATCTGTTTCGCGTTGGCGATACCTGGCATGTTGCTGTTGCCTAAGATAGCGCCGTGGAATGAGAGACCGCGCGAAGCATAAAACGCTTCCATGCTCAATCTGCTCTGGCTGGGATTTTTCGTCGCTGCTGCGCTGAGTGCGCTGTGGCACACGCTGGCCGGTGATATCGCGGTGTATTCGGCGATGGTCGATAGCTTGTTCGCCATGGCGAAGCTATCGGTTGAGGTGATGCTGCTGCTATTCGGCACGCTGAGCTTGTGGCTGGGCTTTCTAAAAATCGCTGAAAAAGCGATGCTGGTGCAAACCCTTGCGCGCTGGTTGTCGCCCTTATTTGCGCGGCTGATGCCGGGCGTACCCGTTGGGCATCCTGCGCTTGGGTTGATTACGCTGAACTTCACTGCTAATGCGCTCGGCCTCGACAACGCAGCTACGCCAATTGGCTTAAAGGCCATGCGTGAGCTGCAAACCTTGAATCCACAGCCCGAGGTAGCAAGTGATGCGCAAATTCTTTTTCTGGTGCTGAATGCGTCATCGCTCACGCTACTACCAGTCACGATCTTCATGTATCGCGCGCAGCAAGGTGCGCCAGACCCTACTTTAGTTTTCTTGCCCATTCTGCTGGCCACAGCTGCCTCGACATTGACGGGCTTTTTGTCAGTGGCTTTCATGCAGCGACTGCGCTTGCGCGATCCTGTCGTACTCGCCTGGATGTTAGGCACGGCGCTGCTGCTCGGTGGTGGTATTGCATTCCTGTCGACGCTTTCAGTGGCAGCCATCGCCTCACTCTCTTCTACACTCGGTAATGCATTGCTGTTCGGTCTGGTGCTGTTGTTTGTTGTGCTGGGCGCCCTGCGCGGCGTTGCCGTCTTCGAAGCGTTTGTCGAAGGCGCGCGCGAAGGTTTTGAGGTGGCAAAAAATCTACTGCCGTATTTGGTGGCGATGCTGTGCGCAGTCGGCATTCTGCGCGCATCAGGCGCGCTAGATAGCTTATTGACCGGTATTCGATATCTCGCCGAGTGGATGACTTGGGATACGCGTTTTGTTGATGCGCTGCCGGTTGCCTTGGTCAAGCCCTTCTCTGGCAGTGCTGCACGCGCCATGATGATCGAGACCATGAGCGCACATGGCGTAGATAGCTTCCCGGCCCTACTCGCCGCCACCATGCAAGGCAGCACCGAGACCACGTTTTATGTACTGGCAGTTTACTTTGGCGCGGTTGGTATACAGCGCGCACGCTATGCAGTCGCCTGCGCGCTACTGGCAGATTTTGCGGGGGTAGTTGCCTCGATTGCTGTGTGCTACTGGTTCTTTGGCTGATCAGGCAGGAAAATCATAAACAATCGATAGCGGTGCATGGTCCGAGAACCGCTCTTCCTTGTATACCGCCGCCGACGTCGAGCTTGATGCGATCGCTGGTGTGGCGACGTGATAGTCAATACGCCATCCGACATTATTGGCCCAAGCTTGTCCGCGATTACTCCACCAGGTATAGGCCTCGCCAGTAGTGTCTGGATGCAGTTGTCGGTACACGTCGCACCAGCCCAGCTCGTCGAATAGCTTCGTCATCCATGCTCGCTCTTCCGGCAGGAAGCCAGAATTTTTTTGGTTGCTCTTCCAGTTTTTCAGATCGATTTCTTTGTGCGCGATGTTCCAGTCACCGCAGATCACGATCTCACGTCCGGATTGTCGTAGAGATTCCAGATGCGGCAAGAATGCATCCATGAAGCGAAACTTCGCAAGTTGTCGCTCATCGCTCGATGAACCAGAAGGGCTATACAGAGAAATCACCGACAGCTGGTCGAAGTCGCACTGTACATAGCGCCCTTCAGCGTCGAACTCTTCGTTGCCGAAGCCGATGGTCACCTTGCTCGGTTTCATGCGGCTATAGACGCCGGTGCCGGAATAGCCTTTTTTCTCTGCGTAGTGGAAGTGACCATGAAATCCATGGGGCGCCAAAAACTCAGGCGTCATATCGGCTTGCTGCGCTTTCAACTCTTGTACGCAAACGAAGTCCGCATTTTGTTGCGCCATCCAGTCGAAAAAATTTTTCTTGGCGGCCGAGCGGATGCCGTTGAGATTAGCGGAGATAATTTTCATCAGTTCGACTTTGTATCAAATACATAACTTCGCAGAATGGCGCGGGAAGAAAGGGTATCGGGGCAGGCTACAATAATCAGCCTAAGTTATTAGCTTAATCTACCAGCTTAATTCATCAGCGTAATTCATCGAGCAAATTTATGAGCCAGCTTCGTCAGCAGTTTATCGAGTTTTCTGTCAATGCCGGCGTGCTTCGTTTTGGCGAGTTTGTCACCAAGGCGGGACGCCACTCACCGTATTTCTTTAACGCGGGCTTGTTCAATGACGGTGCGCGCCTTGGCAAGCTTGCCGAGTTTTATGCGCAGACGCTTATCGACTCGGGTGTCGGGTTCGACATGCTATTCGGCCCCGCCTACAAGGGCATTACACTGGCATCGGCCACCGCGGTCGCGCTGGCTGCAAAAGGTCGTAATGTGCCGTTTGCTTATAACCGCAAGGAAGCGAAAGATCATGGTGAAGGTGGCACCATTGTCGGCGCCAAGCTCGAAGGCCGCGTGGTGATTATCGATGACGTCATCTCCGCCGGCACTTCGGTGCGCGAGTCGGTGCAGTTGATCCGCGACCATGGCGCGATACCGTGCGCGGTACTGATTGCGCTCGACCGCATGGAGAAAAGCGGCGCCGAGGGCGCGCTGTCACAGCTGTCGGCGGTGCAGGAAGTCGAGCAAAGTTACGGCATGCCGGTGATTCCGATTGCGAACCTGAACGATTTATTCGCGTATCTGTCAGGACCCGGCGCTAGCGCCGAGCTGGCGCAGTTCAAGCCGGCGGTGGCGGCGTATCGCGAGCGCTACGGCGTTGCGTAGGCGATAGTCTCGTTATTCAGCCGAGTTTTTTCTTCAGCAGCTCGGTTAGCTGCGCAGGATTCGCCTTGCCTTTGCTTGCCTTCATTGCCTGACCAATGAGTGCGTTGAAGGCTTTCTCTTTACCTGCCTTATATTCCTCAACGGATTTTGCGTTGGCAGCGAGTACCTCGTCGACGATCTTCTCCAGCGCTCCAGTATCCGAGATCTGTTTCAGGCCTTTCGACTCGATGATCTCGTCGGCCAGCGCGGCTGACGACGATTTCGCTTCCCACATTGCGCCGAATACTTCTTTCGCGATTTTGTTCGAAATCGTGCCGTCCGCAATACGCTTCAACAGTAGCGACAGCTGCTCGGCGCTCACCGGTGATGCGGCAATATCGATACCTTCGCGGTTGAGCGTGGACGATACATCGCCCATCAGCCAGTTCGCCGCTGGCTTTGCCTGATCCTTACCTGTTGCAGCGACCACTGCTTCGAAATAGGCGGCCATCGCTTTCGACTGCGTCAGCACCATGGCGTCATATTCGGACAGTTGGTAATCATTGACGAAACGATCACGCATCGCACCTGGCAGTTCCGGCAGCGATGCTCTCACGCGGTCTATCCATTCTTGCGCGATCATCAGCGGCGGTAAATCCGGATCGGGGAAGTAGCGATAGTCCATCGCATCTTCTTTGCTACGCATCGAGCGGGTTTCTTTTTTGTCTGGATCGTACAGGCGGGTTTCCTGAACCACACTGCCGCCATCCTCGATTAGCTCGATCTGACGACGCACCTCATAGTTGATGGCCTCTTCCAGAAAGCGGAACGAGTTCAGGTTTTTGATCTCACAGCGAGTGCCATATTCTTTTTGTCCGACCGGACGCACCGAGACGTTGGCATCACAGCGGAACGAGCCTTCCTGCATATTGCCGTCACAGACGCCCAGCCACACTACCAATGAATGCAGTGCTTTGGCGTAGGCGACCGCCTCGCCGGCGCTGCGCATGTCGGGTTCGGTGACAATCTCGAGTAGTGGCGTGCCGGCACGGTTCAAGTCAATCCCGGTCATGCCGTGATAGTCCTCATGCAGCGACTTGCCCGCATCTTCTTCAAGATGAGCGCGGGTCAGATGTACGGTTTTTACTTCCGACTTGCCATCTTTCTCCAGAACGAAACTGATGGTTCCGCCCTGTACAACCGGTATCTCGTACTGGCTAATCTGGTAGCCCTTGGGAAGATCAGGGTAGAAATAATTTTTGCGCGCGAAGATGGAGCGCGGCGCGATATGGGCGCCGATCGCGAGACCAAATTGAATCGCGCGCTCGACAGCGCCTTTGTTCAATACGGGCAGCACGCCCGGTAGCGCTAAATCGACCGGACACGCTTGGGTATTCGGTTCCGCACCGAAGGCAGTTGGCGCGCCGCTAAAAATTTTTGATTCGGTAGTGAGCTGCGCGTGCGTCTCAAGACCGATCACGACTTCCCATTGCATGATCATCAATCCTTTTCAGACGGCGGGACGACGGCTGTGCCAGTCGGTGGCGAGTTGAAACTGGTGCGCCACATTCAGCAACTTGGCCTCATTGAAATAGTTACCGATCAACTGTAGCCCGACCGGCCGATGTGCGTTTTTTTCGCCTTGCCCGAACCCACATGGAATCGACATGCCCGGTAAACCCGCCAAGCTGGTCGACAAAGTGTAGATGTCAGCCAGATAGTTGGCGACCGGATCGTTGACTCGCGCGCCCAAGTCCCAGGCCACGCTCGGGGCGACGGGCCCCATGATGACATCGCAAGACTGAAAAGCCTGCTGGAAGTCATTGGCGATCAGGCGACGGATTTTTTGCGCTTGTAAATAGTAGGCATCGTAATAACCGTGCGACAGCACATACGCGCCGATTAAGATGCGTCGCTTGACTTCATCGCCAAAGCCTTCGGCGCGTGATTTGCGGTACATATCACTCAGGTCGGTGTAATCCTTTGCGCGATGGCCATAGCGCACCCCATCAAAGCGACTCAGATTGGAAGATGCCTCGGCGGGTGCGATCACGTAATACGCAGGTATCGACATCGAGGTTTTCGGCAGCGACACGTCGACCAATGTTGCGCCGAGCTTTTCATAGTCTTTCAATGCGGCCTCGATGGCGCTGCGAACATCTGCGGCAAGGCCATCACCAAAATACTCTTTTGGGATCCCGATTTTCAGGCCCTTGAGTGAATCGCCGAGATGACGGGTGAAATCCTCAGGATCGCTCTCAATACAGGTGGCATCCCGCGGGTCATAAGCGGTCATCGCGTTGAGCAATAGTGCGCAGTCTTCGGCAGTCCATGCCATTGGCCCACCCTGATCGAGTGATGATGCGAATGCGATCATGCCGTAGCGTGATACGCGGCCGTAGGTTGGTTTGATGCCCGTGATGCCGCACAGCGCCGCAGGCTGACGAATCGAGCCACCGGTATCTGTGCCGGTCGCCGCAGGCGCCAGGCCACCAGCGACGGCAGCCGCCGAACCACCCGACGAGCCGCCGGGTACGGCGGTCTTGTCCCACGGATTTTTCACCGGACCGAAAAATGAATTCTCATTGGATGAACCCATGGCAAATTCATCACAGTTCAATTTTCCGAGCGTCACCATACCTGCTGTGCGGAACTGTTCCACCACACTCGCATCAAATGGGCTGTTGTAGCCGGAAAGCATCTTCGAGCCAGCGGTGGATGGCCAGCCGCAGGTCACGAAAATATCTTTGTGCGCGATAGGCAAGCCGATCAACTCGCCTGCATCGCCGCGCGCGAGACGAGCGTCCGCTTGTTTCGCCTGCGCCAAGGTCTGCTCAGG
>JAIXQV010000085.1 GCA_027485535.1 Oxalobacteraceae bacterium
CCTCGGCCCGGTGTGGGTGCGTCGGCAAGGGGTTGCTGCTGGTTTAGGTGCGGTGTCAGATGCAGCTTTAGGTGCCGGCTCCGCTACTGGTACGGATGCAAGGGTGGCCAGCACATCAAACCATGAGCACGACGCGGCGCTCGCCGCGATGGATTGGGACGCGCTGGAAGCCAGCATCCGAGCGTGCACGCGCTGTGGTTTATGCGAGGGCAGAAAACATGCGGTACCCGGTGTGGGTGACCGCGCTGCGCCTTGGTTGTTTGTGGGTGAAGGACCGGGGCGTAATGAAGATATGCAGGGCGAGCCGTTTGTCGGACCAGCAGGCAAGCTACTCGACAATATGCTGCGCGCTTTAGATTTGGCGCGGGGTCAGAACACCTACATCGCCAACATCGTGAAATGCCGACCCGCGGGTGCCGATGGTCGTGATCGCCCACCGACGCCGGATGAGGTGGATGCTTGCATTCCCTACCTGCGTCGACAAATTGCACTCATTCGTCCGCAAGTCATCGTCGCGCTCGGTAAAACAGCGGCCGTGTCCTTACTGGGTTTGCCGCCAGATACCGCACTCGCAGGCTTGCGTGGCGAGCCCCGCGAGTTTGATGGCATTCCTTTAGTGATTACCTATCACCCGGCTTATTTGCTCAGACAACCCGCCGACAAAGCTAAAACCTGGCGCGATCTCTGCCTCGCCAAGCACATCATGGATGGCGACTGAGCTGATGCGCTCAGCAAGCCTCAGTCATCAAGCTGACTTTCAGGAGCGATGGGCTTGTTTGCGCAACCCGCATGTGCGCGCACTGGTCTGGTTGCTCGATGCGCCTGATGTGTTGGACGCTGCTGCACCGCGTTGGCAGGGAAAAATCGCACGACTACCGTTAAATGCTGCCGATAACTGCCGCAGCTGGTTGCTGCAGCTCGATGCTGATCCAACCGCGTTTGAAGCTTATCTGGATGTGAAGCCTTTCACCCGGCTTGGACGCTACGCAGAACGTTTGCTTGCGTGGTACTTCAAGCATCAAGGCCAACTGGTCGCGCATGGTTTGCCAGTGCGCAGCGGTAAAGAAGAGACGATTGGCGAGTTTGATTTTCTGCTGAAATTTGAGCAAGCCTTGGTGCATTGGGAACTGGCTACTAAATTTTATTTGCTCGCCGTAGATGACCCCGCGCTGGCGCGCGTGCAGCAGGCGGATTATTTTGTCGGGCCGAATCTGGCGGATACCTTGGGCCGCAAAATGCGCAAGATTCTGGATCGTCAACTTGCCTTGGGCGAGCACCCTGCCGCACAGCCACTGCTACCGCAGCCCTTGTCTGCGGCGCAGGCGCTGGTGAAGGGTTGGTTGTTTCATCGACGCGGCTCGCAGTTGGATCTTGCGCCATTGGGCATCTCTGAACATCACTGCCAAGGCTGGTGGTGTACGTTGGATGAGCTTGAAGCGCATGTCGGTTCAGTAGGCGCGGTGATGCCACGCATTGCCTGGCTGGCGCCGGCAAGATTGCCGCTGAGCGAAGGGATTGAGCTGCCGCTACTCACGAACCAACTCCGCCAACATTTCGAGCACGACAGCATGCCCTTAATGGTGGCAGCATTGCGCCGTGAGGGCGATGTGTGGCTAGAGACAGAACGCGGATTCGTCGTGCCAGACGCCTGGCCGCATCAGGCGGTTGAGAAGATTGCTGGCTAGGCGGCCCCAACACCGCTAGGGGCCTCTTCCAAGAACGCGGGAAGCCAGTAGCCAAAGGTCTCTGGCTAGGCGGGGTCGCCGCAGACAGTACATTGGTTACGGCAAGGCGGCCCCAACAACGCCAGGGTCCTCTTCCAAGAGCGCGGGAAGCCTGCAACAAAAGGTCACTGGCTAGGCGGGGGCGTCGCAGACAGTACATGAGGTACGGCAAGACGCCCCCAACACCGCTAGGGGCCTTTTGTTACAGGCGTCAAGTGCCGAAGTGCTTTTGCTGGCCGATCAAGTGCAACGAATCATACTCACGCTGATTCGCCGCATGCCTGCGCATGACTAGCCACATGATGCCGGAGACGAATGCGCCGAACAGGACGATGACGATAGAGATGCTCAGGTTGAGCTTCACGAGCACTGCGTAGAGCCCGAGCATCATCAGTATCGACAAGTTCTCGCTGAAGTTTTGTACAGCGATCGAATGGCCAGCGCTCATTAGTACGTGGCCACGGTGCTGCAGCAGTGCGTTCATGGGTACAACGAAGTAGCCAGATAGCGCGCCAATCAGTACCAGCAGAGGGTAAGCCAGGTTTACTGAGTCAACCGTCACCATCACGCAGACGATGATGCCCATCGCAAAACCGACCGGCATCACGTTGAGTGATTTTTTCAGGGGGATGTAGCGCGCAGCCGCCATCGCACCAAACGCGACACCAAAGGCAACCACCCCTTGAAGAACCGCGGCTTGTGCCAGTGGCATGTTGAGCGCTTTTTCTGCCCACTTCAGCACAATGAATTGCAGTGTCGCGCCGGCGCCCCAGAACAGCGAGGTGACTGCCAAAGAAATCTGACCGAGCCGATCACGCCAGAGCGAAACCACGCAGTGCGAAAAATCCAGCACTAAGCGCCATGGCCCGTGTTCTTGTTGTGGGTAGTGGGTGACCGTAACCGGAATCCGCAAGTTGAATAGTGCGGCAAGTACATAGGACACCATGACAATACCAAGTGCCACTTCCAGCGTGATACCGAGCGCAAGCGATTCAAACGGTAGCAGGGTCGTGATCATGGCGGCAAATTTTGCGCTGACCAATGCACCGCCGAGCACGGTGCCGAAAATAATCGATAGCACCGTTAGGCCTTCAATCCAGCCATTTGCCATCACCAGTTTTTCGGGTGGCAGCAACTCGGTAAGGATGCCGTACTTCGCTGGCGAGTAAGCCGCTGCACCAAAGCCGACCACTGCATAGGCCAGCAACGGGTGGACGCTGAAGAACATCATGAGGCAACCGGTGATCTTCACCAGATTGGTGATGAACATCACCTTGCCTTTGGGGTATGCGTCGGCAAAGGCGCCAACAAACGGTGCTAGTACGACGTAGGAGAGAACGAAGAACAACTTCAGCATCGGCGTCATCCACTCGGGCGACTGCAAGGACGCCAAGAGCGATATCGCAACGATCAGCAATGCGTTATCAGCGAGCGAAGAAAAAAACTGCGCCGCCATAATGGTGTAGAAGCCGCGATTCATGCAGCGGATGTGTTGCTGTAAATCATGCGGCTTGCTTTATACCATGAAACCTGAGGGCATCCGGGTGGCCATGTCGAGTTGCCATATTGTCCTGATGGTACTAATGCTATTGATTCAAGGCGCTGCTACGACTGCCAGCGGCCATGATTGGGGGCTTCTAAATGACTTAGCTCCGGTAAAATGTGATGTTTCCTTCCGTACGCCCGTCACTTCACTGATGCCTCGTCCTCTCGTCGCCACCACCGATATTAGCGCCATGCGGTCCAATCTCGCGCTGGCGCGCTCAATGATGCCGGGCACACGGGTCTGGGCGGTGGTCAAAGCGGATGCCTATGGGCATGGCTTGGCTAACGCATTTCAAGCATTTGCCGCCGCCGACGGATTATCGCTGGTCGAGCTTGACCGTGCGATTGCGCTACGTGAATTGGGTTGGCAGAAGCCGCTGATGATGATGGAGGGGATGGTTAGCGCAGATGAGCTGGAGAGTTTTCAGCGTTACCAGCTGCAGCCCGTGATTCACAATTCTGCGCAATTAGACATGCTGCAACACGCCACCGGCGCGCCATTGCATGTACATCTCAAAGTTAATAGCGGAATGAATCGATTGGGTTTCGCGCCCGAGCATGTGCGTGAAGCCTATCAGCGACTACAGGCCATGCCGGTGGTCTCGAACATCTCGCTACTCACGCATTTCGCCAACGCTGAAAACCCGTCCGCTGTGCTCACGCCGCAGCGGCAGCTGCAACGCTTTCATGAATGTACCCAAGGCATCAACGCTGAGCTGAGTCTGTCGAATTCTGCGGCTGTTTTGCTGCAGTCACAGATTGCGTGTGACTGGATACGCCCCGGCGTGATGCTCTATGGTGGTACCCCGGGTACGCGCGCGGCGCAAGACTTCGGACTTCAGCCCGCTATGACACTAACGAGCGAGCTGATCTCGATACAGCAACTGCAACCCGGCGAGAGTGTGGGTTATGGCAGCTTATTCACCGCTGAGCGTGCCATGCGAATTGGTATTGTCGCGTGTGGCTACGCAGATGGCTATCCGCGCCATGCGCCGACGGGTACCCCGGTGCTAGTGGACGGCGTTCGTACCCGTGTGCTGGGTAGTGTCTCGATGGACATGCTGAGCGTTGATCTCACGCCAACCCCTACCGCCGATATCGGCAGCAAGGTGACGCTGTGGGGCGATGGACTACCGATTGACGAGGTGGCAGCAGCAGCTGGCACTATTGGTTACGAGCTGATGTGCGCTGTGGCACCGCGCGTACGACGTGAAACACGCGGAGCATAAGCAGCATGGCGAAATCAAAAACTAATTACACCTGCACCGAATGTGGTGGGGTCAGCAATAAATGGGCGGGACAGTGTCCGGCTTGCAGCAAGTGGAATACGCTGGTCGAGACAGTGGTTGACGTTAGTGCGCACCGGTTTTCTTCACAGGCGCAGGGTTTGGTGCAGGGCGCGCCAGTACAAAAGCTGTCAGATATTGCCGCCGCCGATGTGCCGCGTGTGCCGACAGGCATCGAAGAATTTGATCGCGTGCTGGGTGGTGGCTTGGTGGCGGGTGGTGTGGTGCTGATCGGTGGTGACCCCGGTATCGGTAAATCCACACTGCTACTACAGGCGCTGGCCAATCTCTCTAAAACCTGCAAGGCCTTGTACGTCAGTGGTGAAGAATCCGGCGCACAGGTAGCGTTGCGCGCCCGTCGTCTGGTGATTGATGCCAATGACCTGCATTTGCAGGCCGAGATTCAGCTGGAAAAAATTCTCAATACCCTCGCAGAGCAGCGGCCGCAGGTGGCGGTGATTGATTCCATACAAACGCTGTACTCCGACGCCTTGACCTCCGCACCGGGCTCGGTAGCACAAGTGCGTGAGTGCGCCGCCCAACTGACACGGGTGGCGAAGCAGTCGGGCATCACCATTATCTTGGTGGGCCATGTCACGAAAGAGGGCGCCCTGGCAGGTCCGCGTGTGCTCGAACATATTGTTGACACGGTGCTCTACTTCGAGGGGGATACGCATTCCAGTTTCCGGCTGGTACGCGCGTTCAAGAACCGATTCGGTGCCGTGAATGAGTTGGGTGTGTTCGCGATGACCGAGAAGGGGCTGAAGGGTGTTTCCAATCCTTCCGCTTTATTCCTGTCGCAGCATGACGCACAGGTGCCCGGGTCTTGTGTGATGGTGACGCAAGAGGGTACGCGTCCGCTGCTGGTCGAGGTGCAAGCGCTGGTCGATGCATCGCACGTACCGAATGCGCGTCGCTTGTCAGTCGGTTTGGAACAGAACCGCTTGGCGATGCTGCTCGCCGTTCTGCACCGACATGCCGGCGTCGCTGCCTATGACCAAGATGTGTTTATCAATGCGGTAGGCGGGGTAAAGATTAGTGAACCTGCCGCAGACTTGGCGGTGCTGCTGGCGATACAGTCGTCGATGCGAAACAAGCCATTGCCCCGCGGGTTGGTGACTTTTGGTGAAGTCGGCTTGGCCGGCGAGATTCGACCCGCGCCACGCGGGCAAGAGCGTCTGCGCGAGGCCGCGAAACTGGGTTTCTCGATCGCGCTAGTGCCAAAGTCCAATCTGCCGCGGCAGAAGATTGAAGGCTTGCAGGTCATTGGAGTCGAACGGATTGATCAGGCGATGGACAAGGTCCGCGAGCTCTCATAAATAGCTCGGAAAAAATCGCTGGCGTCGTTGGCGGCCCGTGCCTTACGTCTTGTACTGTTTAAGGTGCCGCTGCCTGGCCATCACCCTTTTGCTTGAGACTTTGGCAGCGCTGATTCTGTGCCAGCTACTTCGCTTGAGCCTCTGCCCGGATCGCCGCTGCCACTTTCACACCGCTTCTGACGGCGCCCTCGATGGTCGCTGGATATTCGCTCTCGGTGTAATCACCCGCCAGCCATAAACCAGTGTGCGCTGTTGCATTCGGCGGGCGCGGCAGGTCGGGTGTACATGCGAAGGTAGCGCGTTTTTCAGTGATCGCTTTGCACCACAATGGTGTCGCCAGCTCTGGCATTTGCAGGTCATGCGCCAGTTGTTGCGCGACAGATGTCTCTAGTGACTGCGTACCGGACTCGGTTGCTGTTCCCGAGGCGCTGATCACAACGGCCAGCAAGCCAGCTTGTTTGTCGTCAAGCTGACCACGATCGAAGACGAATTGCCCCCAACGCTGACTGTCGGGTTTATCGAGCAGTGCCAGCATCGGTGCAGGCAATTGAACAGTTGGTGCGTATTGCAGGTAGCAAGTGGTGATCGCTTCATACTCAAAATCAAGCATGTCCGCGAGCGCACCGTCCATCCCACGCACTAGCGATTGCGCATGCGCTGCCGAGCTTGCGATCAC
>JAIXQV010000196.1 GCA_027485535.1 Oxalobacteraceae bacterium
ATCCGCAACCTCGGTCGCACCTCGCGCCTCGATGACTTGAAGAACTTGGCACTGACATCCAAGGGCGGACAACCCATCCTGATGCGCCAGATCGCCGAGGTGACTTTCGCCGCCGCACTTAAGCGCGGCGACGCCGGGTACGAAGGCAAGCCGGCCGTGATCCTGGGTATCCAGAAGCAACCGACCGCCGACACCATCGCACTGACGAAGTCCATCGAGGAGGCCCTGGTCGGGCTGAAGGCGTCGCTGCCGGCCGGCATGGAGGCGCCGCGCGTCACTTTCCGCCAGGCCAGCTTCATCGAGGCCTCGATCACCACGCTGCAGGGCAAACTGATCGGCGCATCGATCTTCGTGGCGGTAATCCTGTTCTTCTTCCTCGGCACTTTGCGTCCGACCGTCATCGCGTTGACGGCCATCCCGGTCTCGATCTTCATCACCGCGCTGGTCTTCAAGTACTTCGGCTTGTCGATCAATACGATGACGCTTGGCGGGTTGGCCATCGCCATCGGCGGCCTTGTCGACGACGCGGTGGTGGGTGTCGAGAACGTGCTGCGGCGGCTGAAGGCCGACCGCGCGAACCATCCGCACAATCGTCTGCACCCGATCGAGATCGTCGCGCACGCCACGATGGAAGTTCGGTCGGCCATCCTCTATGCGACGGTGATCATCGTGCTCGTCTTCATCCCGCTGTTCGCGCTGCCGGGGCTGGAAGGAAAGCTGTTCGTGCCGCTGGGCATCGCCTTTATCGTGTCGACGCTGGCCTCGCTGATCGTGTCGGTGACGGTGACGCCGGTGCTCAGCTTCTACCTGCTGCCGCGGATGAAGAACCTTGACCACGGCGACACCAAGGTCCTGGCCTGGCTAAAGGCGCGTTACCGCAGCAGCTTGCAGGGCGTTCTGGACCGGCCCAAGGCTGCCCTGGTGGCGGCCGGTGCTGCCGTGCTGTTGGCCGCGGCCGCTGTGCCGTTCTTCCCGACGACCTTCCTGCCGCCCTTCAACGAGGGCACGCTGCTGATCGGCCTTCGGCTGAACCCGGGTGTCACCTTGACGGAGACATCGGCGCTGGCCCGCCAGGCCGAGGTATTGGTCAAGCAGGTTCCCGAGGTCACGCACGTCGGGCGCCGCAGTGGTCGGGCCGAGCTGGACGAACACGCGGAGGGCGTGCACGTCAGTGAACTTGACGTGGGCCTAAAGCCCACCGCCGAGCTGACGCGCGGCATGGACGAGATCAAGGCCGATATCCGCAAGCGATTGGTCAACCTGCCGGCTGCGCTGGAGATCGGCCAGCCCATTTCGCACCGCATCGACCACATGCTCTCGGGCGTGCGCTCGCAGATCGCCATCAAGATTTTTGGCGAGGACCTGGACGCGCTGCGCGGCCAGGCAGACACCCTGCGTGCGAAGCTGGCGGCCATCCCCGGCATTGCCGACCTGCAGATCGAGAAGCAGGTGCTGGCACCGCAGATCAAGGTGCGCATCGACTACGCCGCGGCGGCGCAGTACGGCGTACCGGCGCCGCAGGTGCTGTCGGCGCTACAGGCGCTGGTCGAGGGCGAGAAGGTGACCCAGATCGTCGAGGGCAGCCGGCGGTTCGCGCTGGTGGTGAAGCTGCCGGAATCGGCGCGCTCCGTCGAAGGGCTGGGCCAGATCCTGATAGAGACGCCGAACGGGCGCATCCCGCTTTCGAAGATCGCGACGATCGAGGACGGCGACGGGCCCAACCAGATCAGCCGCGACGACGGCAAGCGACGCATCGTGCTGTCGGCCAATGCGTCGGGGCGCGCTCTGTCGGAGATCGTGGCCGACATCCGCAAGGTGGTCGCCGAGACGAAGCTGCCCGAGGGCTACTTCATCACCCTGGGCGGCCAGTTCCAGGCTCAGGAGGAGGCCTCCCGCCTCGTCGGCCTGCTGTCCATCGTGTCGCTGACTTTGATGTTCGTGGTGCTGTACAGCCGCTACAAGTCGGCGGCTCTGTCGGCGCTGATCATGGTGAATATCCCGCTCGCGCTGGTCGGTGCTGTGATCGGCCTGTGGCTGTCGGGCCAGCCGCTGAGCGTGGCAGCCCTGGTCGGCTTCATTACGCTGGCTGGCATCTCGGTGCGAAACGGCATCCTGAAGGTCAGCCACTACATCAACCTGATGCGCTTCGAGAACGAGTCCTTCGACCAGAAGATGATTCTGCGCGGCTCGCTGGAGCGGCTGAGCCCGGTGCTGATGACCGCGCTGGTCACGGCTTTTGCGCTGGCCCCGCTGCTGTTCGAGGCCGAGCAGCCCGGCACTGAGGTGCTGCACCCGGTGGCCGTGGTGATTTTCTCGGGCTTGATCAGCTCAACGCTGCTCGACACCTTTTTAACCCCTGTCATGTTCTGGCTCTTTGGTCGCAAACCCGCTGAGGCGCTTTTGCAAGACAAAGACGCTGAAGCGTTCTGACGGATCACTCTTTTTATCAACCTCAACCTCAAAAAGGACATCACATGAAATTTCATACCCTCTTGATTACTTCGTCGCTTTTTCTCAGCGGACTTGCATGGGCAGGACCTCACGATGCGGATCACAAACCCATGCAAGGGGGTGTTTTGTCCACCGTCAAGGATGTTGACTACGAACTGGTCGCCAAATCCGATGTGCTGCAGTTGTACGTGCGTGACCATGGCAAACCAGTTGACGTCAGTAAAACGACGGCCAAAGTCACACTGCTTTCTGGCTCAGAAAAGCAAGAAGTCGAGTTGAAACCGATAGGTGACAAACTTGAAGCTAAAGGCTCATTCAAGATAAGTGCTGGGACGAAAGTTGTAGCGCAAGTTATCTCAGCGGGCAAAACTTCATCGGTGCGTTTTGCACTGAAGTGAGGTATCGGCAACTCAGTTGCCTTTACCCATCATGAATAATAAATTTGGAAATAAATAATGAAAACTTGGATCGCAAAAACAATCGTCATCTCAGTGTGCGTTCTTGGCATTGCAGGATGCGCTACGCCGGTTGATAAACTCGCCGAGAAGCCGCATTGTCATACTGATCGCGGAAGAAATGCCATCTGCACCAAAGATGCTGCACCCAGTCTTGTCAAAGATGAGGACGCAAAGTCTTTCGCCCCAGTGCCTGAAGCTCTGACGGTTTACGTTGTGCGTTATTGGGGCGACGGACACCACCCCTTGGACATTTCTGTGGATGGTGGCGCAGCGATGGAGACCGTTCCAAACTCAATGATTCGCCTGCGATTAAAAGAAGGAACTCATCAAATCACTTTCAATGTTGGCGGCAAGACATTTGATCAAACAATTTCAGGAGCGAAAGGAGAAGTCCGGTTAATGGGAATTACGGGCACTGATTGGATTTGGGGCAGTTCTTCACACCGGTGGACGGACGACTCTGTTGATCAACTCAAACGTCGTGCTTTGCGTTCACGTTTGATTAAAGACATCACTTTGCTCTAATGTTCTAGGATCTCCGCCATGACTTAATGTCATCGGCGGTAGCGCTCTCCGTGCAAAAGTTCACACGACTCGCTAGCTGTGATGGATGCGAATGGCGGTGGTGAACGTCCGAGAAATGTGCATGGTCGTATTTGAGTTTTGGATGATTGTGATCATATGAATAAGGTTTAACGCCAGCCAAAGCTACAACACGGCCATGGTTGATAACCGTAGCAGCGGGTATACCAAAATTGATTGCTAGAGGTCTCTTAAAGCGTGCAGCTAGTATGAATGCCAACAGCTGCGTTTTGTCACCAATTTCTGCGAGGCCCACTAGGCAAGAAAAGACAAAAGAAATTCCACGGTGATTCCCATGCCGGGTCAATGACAGATGACCACAAAACATTCCCAGCCAAAAATCGGAGGTATTGCGGTCGAAGGTCTTACCAAACATAAAAACAGCTTGCGCCATACTCTGAGGGATAAGTGCGTTGACTCAAGCCTTTTCAGTTAGAAATGAGGCTTCTCCCCAATGACTTTTAATTCTCATTAACATGTTTTAAATGGCTTCTGTGGGTCTACTGCTGCCTTCTGTATACCCGCCATGATGGTCCGCTCCCAGCCTTTTGCTGACGGTAGAGTTCGTTACGTTATCAGTTAAATAACCGGGGAACAGATCGGGGAACGATTAAAGGCTAAATGATTTGAAACCAAATAAAAATGTGGTTTTCAAGGGTTCTTTCAAGAGACCCCAGCCCACCATATGCAAGTTTAAAGGCCGCTAGGATTAACCACCTAGCGGCCATATATTTTTGCAATCCGCAAAAGCCTCAAACGTGTTGGTCGGACGTCTGTGTTGTCTGCACCGACCATGCCGCCGGTTCGTCATCTTGGTCTGCCTCGGCTACTGCTGCAGTGGCCTGCACCTTGCCGGGTGAGTGATGTGCGGGCGCATAAATTGCATAAACCTGCATCGGCGTCACGCCAATATTGGTGATGTTGTGCCAAGTCCCTGCTGGAACGAGGACGCACCAGCCACTGGAAACATCTTGTTCAAATGTCAGCTTGTCCTTGGCGGATCCCATCTGCACCTTGCCGCTACCTGCATCCAGCCGCAAAAACTGATCGGTCTCCGGATGTGCCTCTAGACCGATGTCGCCACCCTCGGGGATCGACATCAGCGTCACTTGTAAATAGCGCCCGCTCCAAGCGACAGAGCGGTAATTCTTGTTTCTCTTGGTGGCCTCTTCAATATTGAATGACTGAGGATATGGCCCTCTGTCTTTGATCTCCAGAGTTTTCGCTTCCATTAGTCGGGTGTCAGTGCTGTCGTTTTGCGACGCAATTTGTGCGCCCCACCCGTCATTTTTTTCATGGTTCATGGCATCTCCCTTTCTTGAAAATGCCATTGAAGCGCTCACTGTGCGTGCTGTCTGTCTTTCAGCGCACGAACAATCCAAGCAGCCATTTTTGGCGTGAATTGGGGTTGTAAATTGTTGGCGCCCTAGTCCCTGGACGCGGCATCCAAGACCATCAATCTTGAACAATCATTGAGCTAAGTTAATCAAAACCTGTCGATGCAGACGCAGATTCAGTAGGCATTGAAAAACTGACTCTTTAGGGTCGGTTTTTTTGCCTATCTGCCCGTGCAGGCATTGGGCTAGAAGCCACCCCCGTACCCCCCGTAAACACCTATGCGTTTGAAGCGGACGAACCGATCATTTTTTTAACATTTATGGGTTTAAGCGGTACAGAATATCCTTATTGTACTTTTGGTAGTTAGTAAATTACACAATGCGTACTATATATTTCAACAATATATTTGTTGGAGGTTCCATGCGAGTTCAAATTTCAGTCGTCGATTCTAATAATCAAACGCAGATCTCAGTGGCTGACCGAGTAAAAGGCCAGCCGGCGCTTAAGCATGTCGCTAAGGCGGGCCAGAGAATCACATTGACTGTGGATGGCGTGGTCCTGACCGGTGCGCAGGTGTTGGAAAACAAAAAAATTCAATTGGTTAAAGTCGGTAAGAACTTGGTGGTTGAGACGATCGATGGCGAAGAAAAATACATAGAAATCATCGATTTCTATTCTGAGCAGGGTGTCGAGTTGACGGGGGAGGCATGGAGTTACAGCGATGAAAGTCAGCTCATCAAGTTGGATGGCGGGGTGACTGCTGATGGGTCAGAATGGCTAGATGTTGCTTGGCACAGTGGCGCAGTGGTAGGTTTGGGTGGAGCAGGATTAGGAATGGGAGTCGGTGGTTTTGCCACTGTTGGTGTGATTGCTGGCTTGGCGAGCGATGTATCAGAAGAGTCGACACAAGAGAATAAAGGAAGTGCTTCTAAGGGACTGAATGCCATCAGTGATGCGGCACAAGCGAACAACGCCGGAGCGGCCTCGCCAGCAGTTGCTGACTACGCGGCAGCGGGCGTAAGCGGTGTGACCTCCAGCAACCTGGGCGGAATCAACAGCTTGCTCAATGACCCGGACATTACGGGTCAATCGGTTGACACACCAGCGGAAATCCAAGCACTGGTTGACAGCTACAACAAAATTGTTGACCTAGCAGACGGAGTAGCAGGTAACGGAACAACTACGCCCACAGCTGGTGACTACACCACACTAGGAATCAACGGCATCGACACCCCTGCGGAAGTCAGCTTGCTGGGTACGGTGTTGGACAAAAAAACCGGTACGGCAGTGGACAGTGCAGATGAACTGCAAGAACTTGCAGACGCGGTAGCGGCAGTCATTAACACCGCGGCGGGCATATCACCGACAGTCACGGCAGAACAATTGACCCTGCTGGGAGTCACAGGCGTGACGCCAGATAACATTCTGGCGATCATTGATGCGATCAAGAACACACCCGATGACGGCACGGCTGTGGACACGATTAATGAGCTCAATGACTTAGTAGGTAATACGATTGCGGCAGAAGCTGTTCCAAAGAATTGGAGTGTTTCAAGTTCCAATGCCAGTGTTGACGAAGGCGCTGGTTTCATGACATTTACAGTGGCACGCAGTGGATCCGCAAGTGCCGCCGCCACGATTGACGTAGCGACAGCCGGGGGCAACGCCACAGGCGGCGCGGACTACACGGCCGTCAACCAGACCCTGAGCTTTGCAGTGGGCGAGACCAACAAGACGGTGCAAGTGGCCATCACTGACGACACGGTGGCCGAAGGCAACGAGACGGTGACCGCCTCCATTGCCAACGCCAGCGTGGGCACGATTGCAGTGCCCTCGGTCACGTCCACCATCTTGGACAATGAGCAACCCGTGTGGAGCGTAGAGACCACGACCACCTCGGTGGACGAAGGCGCAGGCTTCATCACTTATACCGTCAGCCGCACAGGCGCACTGGTGGCCGCAACCCTGGACTTTGCGACAGCCGGGGGCAATGCCACAGGCGGCGCGGACTACACAGCGCTCAACCAGACCCTGAGCTTTGCAGTGGGCGAGACAAGCAAGACGGTACAAGTGGCCATCACTGACGACACGGTGGCCGAAGGCAACGAGACGGTGACCGCCTCCATTGCCAACGCCAGCGCGGGCACGATTGAGGTGAACTCGGTCACATCCACGATTCTGGACAATGAACCGCCCGTATGGAGCGTGGCTTCAACGACAAGTTCGATCGATGAAGGGGCAGGTTTTATGACCTTCACTGTCAGCCGCACGGGTTCGAGTGTGGTTGCTAGTATCGATTTCTCGACTGCTGGTGGGACTGCATCGAGTGGACTCGACTACACAGCGATCAGTCAGACACTCAACTTTGCAGTGGGCGAGACCAGCAAGACGGTGCAAGTGGCCATCACTGACGACACGGTGGCCGAAGGCAACGAGACGGTGACCGCCTCCATTGCCAACGCCAGCGCGGGCACGATTGCG
>JAIXQV010000288.1 GCA_027485535.1 Oxalobacteraceae bacterium
ACTGCAGCTGCCCAAGGTGCTGGGTTGGAGGTGCCGTAGTAGACCAGGTTCAGCTTCGGATCATACGAACCGATGAACCATGCAGCGCCACCGCCATGCTTGCCGGAGTCACCCTTCCAAGTGTCACCGCCTTTTTCACCGGGCTCTGGCACGGTGTGGGTACGCCAGACTTCCTTACCGGTGTTCTGATCGTAAGCGATGACCGCGCCACGCACGCCATACTCACCACCACCGAAGCCGGTGATCACGAGGTTGCCAGCGATGGTCGGAGGCGAAGTGATAACTGAACCCTGGGTGTAGTCAACCACGGTTGAGGTCCAGAGCTCTTTGCCGGTCTTCGCGTCAAGCGCAGTCAGCTTCGAGTCAAGACGACCAAAGAAGATCTTGCCATTGGCGTGTGCAACACCACGGCTGTTGACGTCGCAGCAAGCGAACTGATCAACGTTCTTTGGCAGCTCTGGCGAATGACGCCATTTAACGTCACCCGTTTTTGCGTTAACCGCGTAAACGTTTTTCGGACCGAAAGACGAGGTCACGTACATGGTGTCGCCGACCAGAATCGGTGTCGATTCTTGTGAGCGGTTGGTACCGAGTTGCAGTGCCCACTTGACCTGCAAGTTTTTGACGTTGCCAGTGTTCACTTGATTAGCAACGCTGTAGCGGGTGTTACCGGTGTCGCCACCGTACACACCCCAGTCTTTAGCCATAGCGACTGGTGCTGCTACCAGCATCGCCGCGGTGGCCATCGTTGTCATGTATAGCTTCATTGTGTCTCCGTTCATCGAGTGCTATGGTTGCATAGACCCAGATGTTATTAATTTAACAATCGCCCAAATACAGACGCTTCTTGTAAAACTCCACACAAGTATCTAAGCACCTCGATGGTACAAGGTCTAAAAAAAAAATCAACGAATATCCAACTACCTTACTCATGGTTTCTACGGCAGTTTTTGCCTGTTTTTTTATCCTGCGATGGAACACACGAAACACACCATTTCCAGCACTGTACAGAGTGAAAAATCGTGTTTGCAGCGCACCAAATTTGATGCGCCAACAACGCAAAAATAATCGCTGCCTTACAAAAGCTGACAGCAAAAAAAAACGACCTCAGCGGGTCGCAGATGCGTCTTCAATACATTTTTTGGAGCGATTCTTACAGTGCCTTACGTAAGCTTTTGCAAGCTTACGCAGGCTTACATCAGGGCGTTAAAAACAGGTAAATATGCAGAGCGGAAAGCACGCTCCAGCAAGCTAGCGATATTCGTAAAAACGAGAATAACGAAGCATTATTAAGCGCAATTAAGTTCGCTAGAAACTTTTGGTGCGTAGCAGCGTCATGCGCATCACACCCCCCTGAAAAAATCGTGCTGTGGTGGGCTCATGACGCTCAAGCTGTACTAGTCCCACGTTGGGGCAATACCACTCCAGGTTAACCATCGGCGCCTCTTTGTAGGTCATTTCGCGCTCGTGCCAGATATGCAAAGGCGTTACCCCTTTGATCAGCACACAGCCACTGTAATCACCCGCTGGTGTGCTGACCTTTTGCTCAGTCGCCTCAACCGCATAGGTCATGGTGAGATCGCGGAAACGATCTACATATTTAAATTCTTGGGGCCATTCGTTTCGACGCTTCAGGAAATAAGGTGACGTGGTCGTCGTCCACTTCTCCTCCTTGCTGAGTTTGGCTGGCAGCACAGTGCGTGGTGCACGATCCAGCATGGCCACTTTGTCGTTCGGGGTGCGGCTGGCGATACGATGAACCCCTTTGTCATCAATCTTTAGCCAGTAGTCGTTACCGTAGTCACTGCGGCGGCGCCAAGTTTCAACACCATTCAAATCGACCCGCCCAAGATTCGTCATGGTGATGGTCGATCGGTCGACATAAGGCTCAGGCGCGTCGTAGCTAATCTCTACACGGTAGGTCCAGCTCCTTCCTTCGCCGAGCGGGAACAAGGGATTATCGTTAGCCGGTTTTTCGCAACCGCCGAGCAGAGTCATCGCTGCGACCGCACTCAGCCGTACGAGCGTGCTGGCAGAATAATTAAGCAATCGCATTTTATTTTTCCGGTACCTGAGGCGCAGGCAGATCCATGATCTTGATCTCCTGCTCATCCTTGCCCGGATTCAGCCAGCTCGGGCCCGTACCCTGCCCCGACTTCGCCTCGGCGGTACCCATTTGGCTGATACCGCGCTGACCTTTTTTCATGCCCTCGGTAATACGCTCATGCAGCGCACGCATGTAGGGCAGCTTGTAACCGCGCGGCTCGAGATGACGCCGCCCTTCCTCAATCGGCGTTACCCACAAATACAAAGCGCCCGGATATTTTGGTGTTGGTTCTTCAATCACGGCAGCAATCAGCAAGAAGCGCGCTGGTAGCGGGTCGCTAGTGGGGTAGCCAATCACACTCATCACGGCATGATGACCATAAAAATAAAATGCACAGACGCCTAATGTCAGCACGCCTTTCAGCCAGCGCGGCCAGCTCGAGAATACGATCGCCAGCGCGAACAAAAAGACAAACAGCGCAAAGGCAATAATCAAGGTCAGGGTCATGTCAGCGACTTCGCTAAAGATTTCGGAATAGTGTTTATGTTGGTGACAGCGCCGCTCGGGTCGATGGTAAATCGCACCAAAGTAGCTTCCTTGCCGCGACCATCCAGCGTGGCTTGGCCATAGAACACCACCTCGGCTTTCGGATTCACCTTGATCACCGTAAGCGTGGCCTCGACGGGCTTGCCGGCTTTAGGATCGCTGGCATCGAGTTCTTTGGTCTCGTAGTAGTGCACATTTGCCACATACTCACCGGGAATAATGCTGCGAATCGTGTTGACCTCCTGACGCAGCGGATTCACCACCTTCTTGCCGTTCACGATGATGGTGTTATTTGAACTGCCACGATCATCACGATCCAGATGCATCAGCCCTGCCTCACGATTACGAAACCACACCACTTCACCGGACGGACCCTGTGTCCACAGGTCGAGGTCATTCGGATCGTTGTCGGGCCAGGACAGCGTGATGATGAACTCGGCCTTGGCCGGAATATCGCCGCTCTTCTGCGCTTTTGGATTAATCGACAGAAACGCAATAATGAAACAGAACACAAACGCGATCAGCATGTTGAACAACATGTCATACATCGGGTCGACTTCTTGCTCACGCGATCGCTTACGGTTGGCCATGGGCTGTTGTCCTAGGCCTTGATTTTCAAGCCATGCGTCTGCGCGCGAGTCACGAGCTCATCGGCGAAGCGATCGAGCCGGGTCAACTGCATACCGAGCAGGATGTTAGCGACCAAACCGACCATGGTGGTCAGCAGCGCAACGCCCAAGCCGGTGGTCAGCTCGCGCAGCATGTCTTGCGCTTGGGACTGATCGAAGCTTTGCATGTGCCCGATCTGCATCGCCAGCATCGAAAAGCCAATCACCTTACCGAGCAAGCCGAGCTTCAGCTGCAAGCCGTTAACCCACCAAGCGGTGGCATGACTGCCATGAGTTTGCTCGGACAATAAATCCATTGGCGCGCCGGAATCAATCGGCTTGGCGCGCAGCGCAGCCCAGTATGACGATGCCCAGCAGCCTTCCATCGGCTCGGTGCCGGGGTTGGCAATTTGCTGCTCCAGACTTTGACGCTGCCGATCAAGTTCTCGGCTGCGAGTACCGCACCACAGCGTCGCGATACAAAAGATGATGATGATAATGAAGGTGATGCCGGTAGGGTCGGACTGTAGCAGTAGCTGCCAAACGCCTTTCATGCCCAGCAGCCAAGCCGCGAACAGGAACATCCCGATCAGCGTGAACCATTCAAACAGAATGGGTTCAATCTTGCTGCGCGGATTGGACCATGGCAGCCGCAAAAACCGGATCTTCACTGTCTCTCCTCGTTGCCACGGCGATGTTGCACACGGCTTATTTGTTTTTATGGCGCTATTCTAACGCCCAGCGTAATGACTCAGGTTTTTGGGCCTTCGTTGGGGTCGAAGCGGCAGATCAGCACGAACATGGTCTCTTGAGGCGATTCCTCTGCTGGCTTGATCCATTCGCCCGGTGTTTCGTCGACTTTGATAGCGTCGCCGATACCCATACGATAGGGAAACGACGAGTAACGCAACGTACGCATCGCACGGGCTGCACAATCCACTTCCCATAATAATGTCACGGACAGACTACCCTGCGGCGTCGGCTCGCGATATTCAATCAACATCCACATACGCGTGGTATCGCCACCAGGTCGGAAAAAATCATTGATGTAGAACGCCTGACCATCCTTCACATCGATCAATTTCCATTCAGCGTGCGCGGACGAGAAACAGCAAAACATCAACAGCGCGGCAATAAGAGATCGCATCATCAGCGTCAATGAAGTTAAAGATTTAGTTAAATCGTACGGCCACCATCAATTGGCATTTCCAGACCCGTTAGAAACTCGGCTGCGTCAGTCGCTAGAAAAACGGCTGCCGCCGCCATATCTTTCGGCTCGCATAAACGACCGAGCGGAATGGTCGATAAAAAGCGGGCGCGATTCTCCGGTGTATCTGGCATACCCATAAAATCTTCCAGCAAGGCCGTCGCACCCATCACCGGGCACAAGGCATTAACCCGTATTTTGTCGGGAGCCAATTCAACCGCCATCGCCTTCGAGAGCAGATTCACCGCACCTTTCGAGCTGTTATACCAGCATAAACCAGGACGCGGACGAATGCCGGCGGTGGAACCCACGTTAATAATCAGGCCACCTTTACCGCGCGCGCGCATCACCGGCACGACTGCATGCGCCATGTGATAAATCGATTTCACATTGACATTAAACACCCGGTCGAACGTTTGCTCATCTACCTGCAGCATCGGCTGATTGCGATGAGTCGTCCCTGCATTATTAATCACAATATCCGGCACACCGAAGCTATCGACGCAGGCTTGCACCATCGCTTGCACAGCATCGCCATTAGCGACATCAGTTGCAACTGCCTTGGCATTGGCGCCGAGCGACTTTGCTACGCGCTCACCAGCCTCAGCGTTAATGTCGGCAATAATCACTTTCGCACCTTCGCGTATATACGCTTCTGCCATGCCGGTACCAAAGCCGCTACCGGCCCCGGTGATGATGGCAACTTTGCCTGCTAGCTGTCCCATGGTGTCTCCAGAATCTCAATATGATTTTTATTATTACCGCCAAACACTACCGGTGAATAGAGCGCATGAAGTGCCGCAAGTGGGCGTAATGACACGCCCCTCTGAATGCGACATACGATCACCCGTGGTGTAGAACCACTGTTTTCGTGGTGCTGAATTCTTCCAGCGCGATAAACCCCTTCTCGCGCCCATGCCCGCTCTTTTTCATGCCACCAAACGGCAACTCCACACCACCACCAGCGCCGTAGCAGTTGATGAACACCTGCCCGCTTTGCATGCGCTTGGCGACCCTCGCCTGCCGTGCGCCGTTCTCCGTCCAGATACCAGAGACCAAACCGTACTCAGTAGCATTCGCGAGTTGTATCGCATCTTCTTCATCTTTGAATGACATCGCCGATAGTACGGGGCCAAACACCTCCTGGTATGCGAGTCGGTGATCTCGCGGCACCGCGCCGAACAATGCAGGCGCAACAAAATAGCCCTCTTTAGCGCAGCCATCGGCAACAGTGCCTTCAGCCAGCAGCGGAACGCCGGTTTTCACTGCGTCATCAATAAAGCCACGCACACGCTCGAATTGCTTACGATTGACGATAGGGCCGCAGTCAACATCCATCTCGGGCGTTCCGACCCTCACCTTGCTGAAAGCTTCAGCCACGCGCTTGATAAATTGATCGTAGATACTTTGCTGAATCAGCAAACGGCTACCGGCCGAGCAGGTCTGACCTGCATTCTGCGTGATGGCTTTGATGATGATCGGCAGCGCTTTATCAAGATCGGCATCTTCAAACACGATCTGTGGCGATTTGCCGCCGAGTTCCAGCGTGCATGGCACGGCATTGTGCGCTGTTGATTGCTGCACCAGCGCGCCAACTTCAGGTGAACCAGTGAAGCTGGCGTAATTAATATCAGGGTGTGCGGTGAGCGCGGCACCCGCCTCATAGCCATAACCGGTCACCAGATTCAGCGCACCGGGTGGCAAGCCAGCTTGCATTAATAGCTCGGCCAATTTCAGGCCTGACATGCAGGCATCTTCAGAGGGCTTGAGCACCACCGCATTACCAGCAGCCAGCGCTGGCGCAACGGTGCGGCCAAACATTTGCGCCGGATAATTCCAAGGAATGATTATCGCCACCACCCCATGCGGCTCATACACCAACTGCGCGTTATAACCATTCAGATAAGGAATCTGCTTGCCATGGAGCTTGTCGGCAGCGCCACCGTAGTACTCGAAATAACGCGCGACGGCGACGACATCGGCGCGCGCGACTGACAAAGGCTTGCCCGTATCGCGCAACTCAATCTGCGCAATTTCCTCGGCATGTTGCACGATCAGCGTTGCTGCTTTGCTGAGAATGCGACCGCGCTCAGTCGCCGTGAGCTGCCCCCACGCACCGTCCATCGCAGCGCGTGCTGCTTTCACCGCACGATCAATATCTTCGGCAGTACCGCGATCGATACTGGCGTAGGGTTTGGCATCACAAGGGTTGATTACTTCAATGGTTTGTCCGCCGCTGGCAGATCCCCATTCGCCGTTAATCAGCAAACTCGGCATAGCGCTCTCCAAGATTTTCCAATAAAAGAAACTTCATAAATCATGTGGCAATCATCTATCTGTCTTCGTCGCGATAATCGCGTGGCAATCATTTATTTGCCGCCGTCGCACTAATCGTGCTGTGACAAATAATTCAAGGCGTTTCAATCGTCTCACTTTGCAGCTCGCCGCGCTCCAGCGTCAGCGTCGCGTCGGGTAGATCACGCATCAAGCTGCGGTTTGATTCAGTAACGATGATGCACAAGGCTGGGTCACTCTGGTGCAAGCGACGTAAAGACTCAGCGTATTGATTCGCAAGCACTGGTGCCAATCCTTGAAATGGCTCGTCCAGCAACACGAAGCGGGTTCCCACCATCAGCGCTCGTCCGAGTGCAGCCATCTTGCCCTGCCCGCCAGACAACGCCGCACCGGAGCGCGCCAACATGGGCGCTAATTGCGGTACCACATCGAGTACGCGATCCAGCCGCTTTGCAATCTCGTGGGTCGGTAGTCCGAGCACCTCACACGGCAGTCGCAGGTTTTCTTCAACAGTAAAAGTCGGGTAGATCACGCGATCTTCCGGTGCGTAACCAATTCCTAGCGCTGTACGGCGATGCCCGGGTGCGCCCCCCAGGTCAATACCGTCCAAGGTGATGCGCCCGGCCGACATTGGCAGCAGCCCCATGATGGCTCTGAGCAGCGTGGTCTTGCCTGCACCATTGCGCCCAACTACCGCCAGCAACTGGCCCGGCGGCAGCGATACATCGATCTCGCG
>JAIXQV010000208.1 GCA_027485535.1 Oxalobacteraceae bacterium
CACCTGATAAGGATCAATCATGAAGTCCTTACGCAGTGCCGGGATGCTGCACGCAGCACGCGCTTGCTTCAAATAATCAGGAGCGCCTTGGAAAAATCGTCCATCAGTCAAGACGGATAAACAAGCGGCGCCATGCTTGGCGTAACTTGCGGCGATGTCGGCGGGATGAAAGTCTTCGCGTAACACGCCCTTCGATGGTGAGGCTTTCTTTACCTCGGCAATAACACCGGCCTTGCCGGCGGCGATCTTGTTACGCAAGCTGGTCTCGAAACCGCGGATTTGACTTTGTGATTCGGTGTTGCTTTCTACGTCTCGACGCAAGCTGGCGAGGTCTTGGTGTTTTTTCGCAGCGCTGATTTCATCAGCTTTGACGTCGAGAATTTTATTCAGAATATCAGCCACGGGTTAGCTCCTTAGGCAGATGCAAGTGATTGCGTCAGCTTGGCAAATTGCTCAAGCTTTGCACGCGCCGCGCCGGAAGCAATCGCCTCTCGCGCACGATCAACGCCATCGACAATAGTGCTCGCGACGCCTGCGGCGTACAGCGCGGTGCCGGTGTTCAATAGTACGATGTCACGTGCTGGCCCGGGTTGGTTGTCGAGCGCCTCACGAATCTTGGCAATGGATTCAGCAGCATTTGCGACCTTCAAAGTGCGGCTCGAGCTCATCTGAAAACCAAAATCCTCCGGGTGAATCTCGTATTCGCGAATCTCGCCATCGACCAATTCGCCCACCATCGTCGCTGCGCCCAGCGAGACCTCATCCATGTTGTCGCGCGCCCAGACAACAACGGCATGTTTGGCACCAAGTTGTTGCAGCACTCGCGCTTGAATGCCGACTAGGTCTGGATGAAACACGCCCATCATGATGTTGGGCGCGCCTGCTGGATTGGTCAGTGGGCCTAGAATATTGAAAATCGTACGTACCCCCAATTCTTTGCGAACCGGTGCTGCGTGCTTCATGGCTGCATGATGGTTCGGCGCAAACATGAACCCGATACCAGTTTCCGCGATTGTTTGTGCAACCTGTGCGGGCTTTAGGTTGATGTTGACACCCAGTGCCTCCAGCGCATCGGCGCTGCCGGAGGCGGATGAAACGCTGCGCCCGCCGTGTTTCGCCACACGTGCACCCGCAGCCGCGGCGACGAACATCGATGCCGTCGAGATATTGAAGGTATGCGCGCCATCACCACCGGTGCCAACGATATCGACCAGATTATCGGCATTGGCTACTTCCACCTTGGTGGCGAACTCACGCATAACTTGTGCGGCAGCAGCGATCTCACCAATAGTTTCTTTCTTGACGCGCAGCCCCATGGTCAGCGCCGCGATCATCACAGGGGACATCTCGCCACCCATGATCTGACGAAACAGCGCCAGCATCTCGTCATGAAAGATTTCCCGGTGCTCAATACAGCGCAGCAGCGCCTGTTGTGGGCTGAGTGTCATTGTTGTCTCCATCAGCTCTTGAGGAAGTTCTGTAATAGCGCGTGGCCATGCTCGGACAGGATGGACTCCGGGTGGAACTGCACCCCCTCGATCGGGTAGCTCTTGTGGCGCACGCCCATGATTTCACCATCGGCTGTCCAGGCAGTGACTTCAAGACAATCCGGTAGTGAGTCACGCGCTATCGCAAGTGAGTGATAACGGATGACGGTGTATGGACTAGGAATGTTGTTGAATACACCTACGCCGGTATGCTCGATCGGTGAGGTTTTGCCATGCATGACCTGCTGTGCTCGAATTACCTTGCCGCCAAAGGCCGCGCCGATGCTCTGATGCCCGAGGCACACACCCAAGATGGGTAGCTTGCCAGCGAAGTGTTGAAGTACTGGCACGGATACGCCGGCTTCGTGCGGGGTGCAGGGCCCTGGTGAGATGCAGATGCGGGAGGGATTCAGCTTCTCGATCGCTTCAATGGTGATCTCATCATTGCGGTAAGTGCGGACGTCCTCACCCAGCTCACCGAAGTACTGCACTAGGTTGTAGGTGAACGAGTCGTAGTTATCGATCATTAGCAGCATGTCAGATCTCCCCATCAAGGCCGTCTTGTACCTGCTCGGCAGCACGTAATCCGGCGCCGGGCCTATTTTGGTTCCGGCCGCTGCGCTTAACCTGCATTACATGCAGGTTAGCCTTCACCGAAATAAAGCATGCTAAATGGTGAGTGATCATCAAAGTTCCCCATCCAGACCGTCTTGTACTTGCTCTGCCGCGCGTAATACGGCGCGTGCTTTATTTTCAGTCTCCAACCATTCCATTTCGGGGATGGAGTCGGCGACGATGCCTGCAGCAGCTTGTGCGTAGAGCATGCCGTCTTTGATCACACCAGTGCGGATGGCAATTGCGAGATCCATCTCGCCGCCGAAGGACATGTAGCCACAGGCTCCGCCGTAGATGCCGCGTTTCACGGGTTCTAGCTCGTCGATCAATTCCATCGCACGTACTTTCGGTGCGCCGGATAAAGTCCCGGCAGGGAAGGTGGCGCGCAAAACGTCAAGGTTGCTCATACCGGCTTTTAATGTTCCCTCGACATTCGACACAATGTGCTGCACGTGGGAATATTTTTCGATGACGAATTTGTCGGTCACTTTCACGCTACCGATTTCAGCAATTCGTCCGATGTCGTTGCGTGCCAGGTCAATCAGCATCACGTGCTCTGCAATCTCTTTAGGATCTGCGAGCAATTCATCCGCCAACTTTGCATCAAGCTCAGGCGTCGCGCCACGCGGGCGGGTGCCAGCCAATGGACGAATGGTGACCTTGCGCTGGCCGTCGCGGTTGGTTTCATTGCGCACCAAAATTTCAGGTGAGCTACCAACGATCTGCATATCGCCGAAGTTGTAGAAATAAAGATAAGGCGAGGGATTGAGAGAACGCAGCGCGCGATACAAAGATAATGGCGAGTCAACATAGGGTTTGCGGATGCGCTGGCCAACTTGTACCTGCATCAGATCGCCTGCCATGATGTAGTCCTTGGCTTTCAGCACTGCCTGCAAGTAATCTTCTTTCTTAAAGTCGCGAATCGCCTCGGTACGCACAGAGCCTGAGGTCACTGGGACATCGACCGGACGTTGCAGCATCGCGCGCAGATCTTTCAAGCGCTGTCTGGCGCGGCTATAGGCCTCAGGTCGGGTCGGGTCGGCGTAAACAATTAGGTACAGCTTGCCGGACAGATTATCGATGACCGCAAGTTCCTCGGTCAGGAGCAGTTGAATATCGGGCAGCTGCAGGGTATCTGGCGGCGCGCTGTTTTCGAGTTTTCGCTCGATCAGACGAACGGCGTCGTAACCGAAATAGCCAGCCAGACCACCACAAAAGCGCGGCATACCAGGGCTGAGCGCGACCTTGTAACGCGACTGAAACTCGGCGATGAAATCCAGCGGGTTTTGCTCGGATGTCTCGATCACCTCGCCATTCCGAACAACTTCGGTGTGGTGGCCAGACGAGCGCAGCAGCGTACTCGCCGGCAGGCCAATAAAAGAGTAGCGACCAAACCGCTCGCCGCCAACCACGGATTCCAGCAAGAAGGTATTGCGGCCTTGCTGATGCGGTTGCGCGAGTTTGAGATAGAGAGTGAGCGGTGTCTCGAGGTCAGCGAATGCCTCGGCGATGAGCGGTATGCGGTTATAGCCTTGCGCGGCCAGCGATTGAAATTCGAGTTCAGTCATGTTTCTCTCCGGCTGCCCATTGAGTGTGGTAGCGCCTTATTCAACAAACCATCCAGCCCGGCGGGGCTGGCGACACAGGATCAGATCAGATCGGCGAGTGCCAGCGTCGCCACAGCCAGGCCTCAAATGCACCTTGCGGGATCAGCTTTGGTTTATTGACGAGAAACATCTGGAATAAGAAGGCCTCGAACCGAGGCATGCATGAATCAGGCGGCAAATATACCATCGAGTGCCCAAAAACTAGCCTGTATTAGCTGAGACGAAACCTAGGGATGCGGACGTTCACACCGCGGCAAGCTGTTTTCGCATAGCGTCGATGGTGGATTTGTAATCCGGTTTGCCAAATATCGCGGACCCCGCGACGAAGGTATCTGCGCCGGCGCTTGCCACCTCAGCAATATTGTCCACTTTGATGCCGCCGTCGACTTCCAGCATGATCTCGCGACCACTGGCATCGATCATCTGCCGCACGGCGGCAATTTTCTTCAAGGCTTGGGGAATGAAAGACTGACCGCCAAATCCGGGGTTGACCGACATGATGAGGATCAGATCCACCTTATCGAGCACATGCTGAAGGTAGTGCAGCGGCGTCGCCGGGTTAAACACCAGCCCGGCCTTGCAGCCTTGATCGTGAATTAATTGCAACGTACGGTCGATGTGTTCGCTGGCCTCGGGGTGGAAGCTGATGATGTTGGCGCCCGCTTTGGCGAAGTCGGGGATGATGCGATCGACTGGTTTCACCATCAAATGCACATCAATCGGTACCTGCACATGCGGACGGATGGCTTCGCACACCAGCGGCCCAATGGTTAAATTGGGTACGTAGTGATTGTCCATCACGTCGAAATGGATGATATCGGCGCCGGCGGCAACGACATTTTTGACCTCATCGCCTAATCGAGCGAAGTCGGCCGACAGGATGCTGGGGGCGATAAGGTAGTTGCTCATGTGCTTGATCCTCGGATTGTTGAAAGTATTTTACTCGCCGGCGCCACCAGCCCTGCTTGCAAGCCTTCCTGAATTCGTGTGCAATCCCCTTTTCCCGACCCCACACCATGATTGGTTGCTATGGCTGTTTATGAAATGAGCGTTAGCGTAAGAACCCAGTATCTAGAGGAGCAATCTGAGCCCGACCGTTCGCATTATGTTTTCGCCTATGCAGTGACGATCAAAAATACCGGCTCAGTCCCGGCCCAACTCATCGCCCGCCATTGGGTCATCGCCGATGCGGGCGGTAAGTTGCAGGAAGTGCGCGGCTTGGGCGTGGTGGGTCATCAGCCCCTGCTGCAGCCGGGCGAGCAGTTTGAATACACTAGCGGCACCTCGTTGGCGACCCCTCAGGGGACCATGCGGGGCGAGTACTTTTGTGTTGCGGAAGATGGACATCGCTTCGAGGTGCCGATTCCCGAGTTCGGACTCTCGTTACCCCGTACCCTGCACTAGTCAAATGCTGGCGTCCGATTGCGCTTTGGCCGGATCCCAGCGGTATCTCTATCCTGCCGGTGACCCATCAAATTGAAGCCATTACATCACGCTAAGCGAAGCACCACGCTCCGCCCGTCTCCAAAAATTACCCGGCTGTTGTTGCTGCTGCTTACCGGTGTTGTAGCCGCCTGTGCTACCAAGCCGGTACAGTCGCCAATTCAGGCGCCATCTGCGCCAGTCGCCTCCTTGCCCGCCGCCGTCCCCGTACCGACGGAGTCCGTTGCGTCAACATCTCCGCCCGCAGCGGCGGCGCCAGCGGCACCACCCGCTGTAGCAGGCGCGACACGCCCGGCCGACTTTCTCCAGCGAGTAAGCTTTGCGGATATCCCGGGCTGGACCGAGGATGACCAGCGCGAGGCATGGCCCCCGCTGCTAGCGTCTTGTCGAGCGCTGGCTACCAAGCCCGAATGGAAACCAGCCTGTGCCGCTGCGTCATCGGTCGATGCTACCGACGCCTTGACGGTACGCCGATTTTTCGAGGCTCAGTTTGTACCCCACCAATTACGTAACCCGGATGGCAGTACGCAAGGCCTGATTACCGGCTACTACGAGCCGCTGCTGCGCGGCGCGCGCAAACGCGGCGGTGTCTTCCAAACAGCACTACACAAACCGCCCGCCGATTTGCTGACGGTCGACTTGGCCGGACTTTATCCGGAGCTGAAAAACGTTCGGCTGCGTGGGCGCGTAGTCGGCAACAAGGTCGTGCCTTATTTCACCCGTTCGGAACTAGACAAGCAGGGGTTGCTCTCGGGCGCAGAGTTGTTGTGGGTCGATAGTCCGATTGAGGCGTTTTTCTTGCAGGTACAGGGATCTGGTCGGGTTTTTCTCACCGACACTAACGAGACGGTACGCCTCGCCTATGCCGACCAAAATGGACATCCCTATCGCTCGATTGGTCGCTACCTCGTCGACCGTGGCGAACTGACGCTGGAGCAAGCCTCGATGCAGGGTATACAGGCGTGGGCTGCGAGTAATCCGCGCCGGCTGAAGGAGCTGCTCGACGCTAATCCCAGCTATGTTTTTTTCAAAGAAGAAGCGATCAGCGATCCAAGCATCGGCCCGAAAGGCGCGCTCGGTGTACCGCTGACCGCGCAGCGCTCAATCGCGATCGACCCGCAGTTCACCCCATTGGGGGCGCCGGTGTTCTTATCCACCACACTACCCAATAGCGTAGTGCCTCTGCGTCGATTGATGCTGGCACAAGATACTGGTGGTGCGATTCGTAATCCGGTGCGCGCCGACTTCTTTTGGGGCTTTGGCAAAGACGCCGGCGAGTTGGCAGGCAGGATGAAGCAGGTCACCCAGATGTGGGTGCTGTTACCGGCACCATTGGCAGTTAGTGCGCGTTAATCACCGGGCTTTGCGGTCGACTTTTTCTTTCTATGAGCCCGCTCTCGCAGTAACTGACCCAGATCGTCAACACCGCATCCATGGTGTCTCGGTGCACAGCAAGCCAATCCAATAGTAGCTTGCCGCCGGCATGTCGCCCGTGCTCTGCAGAGCCTCCCAACACCGCGCTATGCGCGCAATGCAAACCACGCAGCACCCGAGCGTGCTGCTCGAGATGAATCTGTCGCGACGGGAAGTCGTAGGTCTCCATCAGTTCTTGCTCCAGCCAGAAAAGATGCTCGGTGGTTCGCATCACGGCATGGTAAGCATCGGGAACATTAATGTCGGCACATTGCTGAAGCCGATCGACCATCTCATGCAGTGACTGCTCTGCTTCGTTAATTTGTGCTAGTTGTTCACACATAGTTTTTAAGTGGTGAGGACTGAGAAAGCCTGAAAGGCAAAGGCCTTACAGGCAATGAACCGTTCCAACAAAAATCCGCTCGCAGTGCGCTGGAGAAAGTGCTGGTTGTACGGCAAGGCGCGAACAGCACTACCGGTGACATTTTGCTGCAGGCTTTGTATAGACCTTCGATCGAGAACAAGGATCCATCGAAACTCGAGTCGCTTGGGACGATAATCAGGCGAGATACAATTTCCAGTAAGAATCTGAAACCACTGAAGGAGCTTTTTATGCAATACGAAAACATTCTGGTCGAGACCCATGGCAAGGTGGGTCTGGTGAGGCTAAACCGGCCCAAGGCGCTGAACGCGTTGAATGACCAATTGATGGATGAGCTCGGGACTGCGCTATTAGCTTTCGATGCGGATGACCAGATCGGTTGCATGGTGCTCACCGGCAGCGAAAAAGCGTTTGCAGCCGGCGCTGATATCGGCGCTATGGCGACCTACAGCTATATGGATGCGTTCAAGGGCGACTACATCACGCGTAACTGGGAGAAGCTTCGACAAGTCCGAAAGCCCGTGATCGCCGCCGTTTCTGGGTTTGCCTTGGGCGGTGGTTGCGAATTGGCGATGATGTGCGACTTCATCATTGCTTCTGACACCGCAAAATTCGGTCAACCCGAGATCAAACTAGGCATCATGCCTGGCGCGGGTGGGACGCAGCGTCTGCCGCGCGCTGTATCCAAGTCCAAAGCCATGGATATGTGTCTGACTGCCCGCATGATGGACGCTGCCGAGGCTGAGCGCGCCGGCTTGGTGTCGCGCGTGGTGAGCGCCGACAAGTTGGTTGATGAGGCGCTCGAAGCGGCGACTGTGATTTCGGCCATGTCGCTGCCAACGATCATGATGATCAAGGAGTCGGTGAACAGAGCCTATGAGTCTTCCTTGACTGAAGGGGTGTTGTTTGAGCGCCGTATGTTCCACAGCACCTTTGGCACCGAAGATCAAAAGGAAGGTATGAAAGCTTTCTTGGAGAAGCGTCAGCCGAACTTCAATGACCGATAAGACAGCTTAAAAAGCTGGGACGATATCAAAAAGTTACCCTCCCGGGCCAGCCCACATCGCTGCAGCCGCGGGCTTGGCAGGCCCGTCGCGGCCTGCCTTTTGAGGCGGATCCAAAGGGGCGGTTGACGCAGGTTCAGGATTCGTTCATAATCCCGCTTCTTTGCTGATCGCGGGCCATTTCTTAGCAGATGAGCTGCTCAGCGAAAGACAAACAAAGAAGCAGTTGACGAAGTCTCTCAAGCACTTCATAATCTCGCTTCTTTGCTGTTTGCAGACACGACGATCCGCAAACGAAGCGCAAGACTCAGGTCTGGCGTGATCAACATAGGTTCATTAACAATTAACAGCCGATAAGTGTGGGCGCTTGATGGCGTGCAGCGAAAGAGCTTCGGCTCTTTCGAAAGCTAAAGTAATCAAGTGCTCACAAAGAAATATAGGTAAGTTCGCAAGAACTTATCCTGTCAGTATTTTGAGTGAGCGAAGTCCGCAAGGACTTTGGCAGAAATGCCAACCACAGAGATTGAACTGAAGAGTTTGATCCTGGCTCAGATTGAACGCTGGCGGCATGCCTTACACATGCAAGTCGAACGGC
>JAIXQV010000238.1 GCA_027485535.1 Oxalobacteraceae bacterium
ACGCCACGCGTCAAAGCGCAGGCCACCTTTGACGAGGCCGCTCGCACCTACACGCTGCAGCTGTCACAGACCTGCCCAGCCACACCCGATCAGCGGCATAAACTACCCATGCATATTCCCGTCGCTGTCGGTCTGATCGATGCGCACGGTAATGACCTGCCACTCCGGCTAAAACGTCAGGGCGCACCCGATGAATTGCCGGTTCGGCCGCTACCCACGACCGTCGTGCTCGAGCTGACCGATATCGATCAAGTCTTTGTCTTCGAGGGCATTGATCACGCACCGGTACCATCGCTGCTGCGCGATTTTTCTGCCCCGGTCGTTCTTGAGTACGACTATACCGACGATGAGCTGGCCTTCTTGCTGGCGCACGACAGCGATCCCTTCAACCGCTGGGAGGCGGGGCAGCGTCTGATGACGCGTCGCCTGCTGGCTTTGGTCGCGGCTGGTGTCACGCTCGAGCAGCCGTATCCCATGAGCTTGTTGGATCAGTTGATTGTCGATGCGCTTCACCAATTGCTAAGCGACGATGGACTAGATCCCGCTTTCCGTGATCTGGTGCTTACCCTGCCCTCCGAGAGCATGTTATCGGAGCAGGTCGACGTGATTGACCCGCAGGCGATTCACCAAGCTCGCCGTTCATTGCGTCGCTTTCTTGCGCACTCACTGCAAGATGCATTGCACAAGGTTTATGCTGCCAATGAAGTGCTCGGCCCATATAGCCCAGAGCCGCAGCATACCGGTCGACGCGCATTGCGCAATAACGCTTTGAGTTATCTCGCTGAGTTGCGCGATGCCTCGGTACAAGCCTTGCTGCAGGCGCAGCTGGCGAGTGCTGGCAACATGACCGATCGCTTGGCAGCGCTAGGCGCCATGACCAACAATGACCATCCTGAAGCGGCCAATGCGTTAAGTCAGTTTTATCAAGAATTTGAGAGTGAAGCGCTGGTGATTGATAAATGGTTCAGTCTGCAGGCGGCATCCCATACAACCACGGCTGCGGGTGTGCGTGCGTTGATGCGGCATCCGGCATTCACCATAAAAAACCCAAACCGTGCGCGCAGCTTGCTGTTCGCATTCTGCAATAGCAATCCTGCACAGTTCCATGTGGCAGATGGCTCGGGCTATGCACTGTGGGCTGAGCAAGTGATCGCACTGAATGACATCAACCCACAAGTCGCAGCCCGACTGGCGCGCGCCCTGGATCGCTGGCGTAAGTACGCCCCGCGACTACAAACCGGCATGAAGGCTGCACTCGAAAAAGTCGCAGCGGCCAAAGCACTATCGAATGATGTTGCTGAAGTGATCGGCAAGGCACTTGCCAACTAATTACTCTTCGGATCGGGATATTTCATGAAGCGAATCAGCCTTACCCAGCATCTGATCGAAGAGCAGCGGCTGCACAACACCATTCCCTCTGAGTTGCGCTTACTGATTGAGGTGGTCTCTCGTGCTTGTAAAACGATTAGCCATTCCGTCAGCAAGGGCGCATTAGGTGATGTGCTGGGTGCTGCAAGTACCGAGAATGTGCAGGGCGAGATTCAGAAAAAACTCGACATCATCTCGAACGAGATTCTGCTGCAAGCAAATGAATGGGGTGGACATCTCGCCGCGATGGCTTCGGAAGAAATGGAGTCCTTCCACCCAATACCGAACCGCTATCCGAAGGGTGAGTACCTGCTTTTGTTTGATCCGCTGGATGGGTCTTCCAATATCGATGTCAATGTCACTATCGGCACGATCTTTTCGGTGTTAAAAGCGCCCGAGGGTATGCTGGAACCCAGCGAGCAAGACTTCTTGCAAGCGGGTACCAAGCAAGTGGCTGCTGGCTACGCGGTCTATGGTCCGCAGACCATGCTGGTGCTCACCACAGGTAATGGCGTGAATTGCTTCACGCTGGATCGCGAGATGGGTTCGTGGGTAATGACGCAGCGTGACATCAAGATTCCGGCCGACACCGCTGAATACGCTATCAACGCCTCCAATGCACGCCACTGGTTCCCGCCAGTGCAACGCTATATCGACGAGCTGGAACAAGGCAAGATCGGTCCGCGAGGTAAGAACTTCAACATGCGCTGGATTGCATCCATGGTCGCTGACGTCCACCGTATCTTGAACCGGGGTGGCATCTTCATGTATCCAGCCGATGCGCGTGATCCCGATAAGCCCGGCAAGCTGCGGCTGATGTACGAGGCCAACCCGATGTCGCTCATCATCGAGCAGGCGGGTGGTGCCGCCACCGATGGGCAGCGACGCATCCTGGATATTCAGCCGACCGGCTTACATCAGCGCGTTGCAGTGTTCCTTGGCTCGAAGAGTGAGGTCGAACGGGTCACCACTTTCCATCAGGTCGGGTCGTGATTTCAGGGCCCAGTGCACTGGAATGGTTGGGTGTATCTTGGATTTGCTAAACTTCGAATCTTGGCTGATGTAGCTCAGTTGGTAGAGCAACTGATTCGTAATCAGTAGGTCGGAGGTTCGACTCCTCTCATCAGCACCAAATTCATCGCGATCGAAGCTCAATAAACTTTGGCGTTATTGCGCGATCTCGGTAGCGAATTCAGCTGCATCTTGTTCTGGCGAGTACCAGATACGTTCCGCCGACCGGCCAGCTACTCACCGCCGCCAGTTAACCGCCTCAGCCAATTCGCCGAGTTTCAGTTTCGGCGCGAGCTGTTGGATGAAATCGATCGCGTACTCGCGCATGAACGCGCCACGTCTTACCGCGACGCGGGTCACGTTGGGTGCGAACAAATGGTTCGCCGGAATGGCGTGAAGGTTTGCAGGAAGATAGTCGACCGCCATAGAGGCGACGATGCCAACGCCAAGCCCGAGTGAGACGTACTGTTGGATAACATCGGAATCCATCGCGGTCAGTACGATATCGGGTGCTAGCCCTTGTGTGCTAAATGCCTCATCGATGTGACTGCGTCCTGTGAAGCCAATGTCGTAGGTGATCAGTGGGTGCTCAGCAAGCAGCTCCAGCGTGACAGAATTTGCCTTGCGTAAGGGGTGATCATTTGGCACAACGATCACGTGATGCCACTCATAGCAGGGGAATGAGACCAGACCGTCAAAACGCGATAAACCTTCGGTCGCGATGCCGATATCAGCTTTGCCGGACAACACCCACTCGGCGATATGCTCCGGAGCACTTTGCTGCAGGGCTATGCGTACATCTGGAAAAGCAGTTCGAAAATGCTGGACAGCACGTGGCAGTACATAACGTGTCTGGGTGTGAGTTGCCGCAATTGAGAGCGTGCCGGTCGTTTTGCCGGAGTAGGTCTCACCGGCGCGTTGTAAATTCTCAGCTTCCAGCAACAGCCGCTCGACGATATGAAGGACTTCTTTACCCGGTTCGGTCAAACCTGTTAAACGTTTACCGTTACGCTCGAAGATATCAATGCCAAGCTCTTCCTCCAGCTCGCGAATCTGACGACTCACACCGGGCTGTGATGTGAACAAGGCGTTCGCCACTTCCGTCAGGTTAAACCCGCGACGCGCTGCTTCACGAACCGATCTGAGCTGCTGAAAATTCATCGTTAATCTTGATCAGGCGGCTTCTTCAAGAAAGACACGAACACGCTTAGGCTTCACCCGGACAGTAGCGCCGACGTGAAGTTGCAGTTGCGCGAAGCGCTCGGCTGGCAGTACCGCTTCGATTTGTCCACCGCCATCGCTACGTTCGAGTTCAAGCTGTGCCAACGGACCGATCGCATGTGAACGCTTGAGCACGGCAACAATGCCGTCGCCGTCCGGCGTGAACAGTTCAATATCAAGTTCATGGGGTCGTACATAGCCAACACCGAGTGCGTCGCGTGCATGACTATGATCGGGTACTGAGAGCGTTGCGTCGCCAGCAGCCAGTACGCCTTCATGGACGCGGCCGTGGAACAAATTGACATTACCCAGAAAGCCATAGACGAAGGGCGATGCCGGGTGGTTGTATACCTCATCCGGCGCACCGAATTGTTCTACTTTGCCGTGATTCATTAGAACGACACGATCAGCAACCTCCAAGGCCTCTTCCTGATCATGCGTGACGAAAATACTCGTCACATGGAGTTCGTCGTGCAGTCGGCGTAGCCAGCGACGAAGCTCTTTACGTACCTTGGCATCGAGCGCACCAAAGGGCTCGTCTAGCAGCAATACGCGTGGCTCAACCGCGAGTGCGCGTGCCAGTGCAATACGTTGGCGCTGGCCACCGGACAACTGCGCTGGGTAGCGACCTGCCAGCCAATCAAGCTGTACCAGTGACAGCAAGCGCATTACCTTGTCATGAATTTCTTGCTTGCTGGGCCTCAGCGCACGCGGCTTAACGCGAAGGCCGAACGCGATATTGTCAAACACGCTCATGTGCCGGAACAGCGCGTAGTGCTGGAACACGAAACCCACTTGCCGTTCACGGACGTCGCGTTGCGACGCATCCTCACCATCGAGAATGACTTGACCTTGGTCGGGCTGCTCCAAGCCGGCGATAAGACGTAGCAGTGTTGTCTTGCCGCAGCCGGATGGGCCCAGTAGCGCGGTTAGCTCGCCGGTCGGAAAATCCAATGAGACATTGTCCAGCGCAACAAAGTTACCGAAGCGTTTGCCGATGTTTTTGACAGCGATACTCATGATGCTTCCTCGGGGTTGATGGG